>NZ_CAMFLP010000006.1:0-182744 GCF_945957625.1 uncultured Chitinibacter sp. | reverse complement strand
CACAACATCCACGACAGACAACAGCACCGCGAACCAGCCGCGCCCAAGCCAGCGGCGCAAACCTAACCCCCAAAAACAAAGCCCGGCTACGCTGGGCTTTGTTTATTGAGACATGGAGTACTGTAATCGTGGCTGCTTTGAATGGATTTGCAGTGAGGGTATATCTCTTAGGCTATTAATGTGTATGGTCTATGGGGGGATACCCTGCCTAGTATTCATCTCGGTTAATTTCAAACCTTAGAGCAATATTTAGCTCGTCCGCGCTTTTTGCAGGTTACGTGGCGTATCGATCACATTTCCGCGTTGCAACGCGCAATGATAGGCCAGTAGCTGCAGTGCAATCACATAGGTGATCGGGCTGAGGCTACCTAAGCCGGTTGGCATGTGGATGACATGAAAACGCTCACTGGAGGCAAGATTGCCATCGCTTAACACAAAGATCTCGCCGTGATTGCTGCGGATTTCGTGCAGATTGCTGAGCATGCGCTCGGCGTGTTCATTCCAGGGCAGGCAGGCAATGACCGGTAGTTCTTCATCGATGAGCGTAATTGGGCCGTGTTTGAGTTCGCCAGCGGCATAGCCAGTGGCATTCTGGTAAGCCACTTCTTTAAACTTGAACGCGCCCTCGAGTGCCACCGGGTACATCGCATGGCGGCCGATAACAAACAGATTGGCTTTGCGATGTAGCTCGCTGGCCCAGCGCCGGATTTCTTTGCTGTGCTCAAGGGTGGTTTGTACGGCCGCGCTTAAACGGCGCATTTGCTGCTCAGCCGTTTGCAAGGCTTCACTGCTGAGTGCCTTACGTGCTTGCCCAAGCGCAAGTGCAAACTGATATAGCAGCAATAGCTGGGCGGTGAAGGATTTGGTGGAGCTGACCGAGAGCTCGTGGCCGCTTTCTGTTAGTAAAGTGTGGTCACAGAGGCTGGTGAGTGTGCTACCGGGGGCATTGGTGAGTGCCACAGATTGCGCCGCACCTTTGCGTTGCGCGAGGCGAATGGCTTCGAGCGTGTCGGCGGTTTCACCAGATTGGGAAATCCCAATCAGCATTTCATCGGGTGCAGGATGCACTTCACGGAAGCGATATTCGCTGGCCAGCTCGACCTGGACTTTGCAGCCGCCGAGCTGCTCTAGCCAATAACTGGCGATCATCGCAGCATGAAAACTCGAGCCACTGGCGACCAAGGTAATGCTGCGCAATGCGGAGAGCTTGGCCAATAGTGCGGTGCTAAATAATTTACCGCTGTGATAGCGATCTACTTGGGCTGCCAGCGTATGAGTCTGGCTCTGGATTTCATCCAGCATATGGTGCGGCACCTGAATCTGCTTGCCCGAGCTCATGCTGATCGGGGTGGTGCTTTCATCCGCGGCAATGAATGTGGGCTGGCTGAGACCAAAGCGGACAACTTCCTGTGGTTTCATCTCGTAAGCGCTATTCGCGCTTTGCCGCATCGCTTTGGCACTGGTGGTGCAAATTTGGCGCAGGCCATCTTCCTGCCCGATCCATAGGCCTAGGCCGCCCTGTAGGGCGTACAGATACTGCGGTTGTAACGGGTCTTGTACTATCACGGCATAGTGGCCGCTGAGGGTGGCGGCGAGCTGATGCAGGGCGCTGGCCAGCGTTTGACCGTCATTGAGTTCACTCGCCAGCATGGCTGTTACCAGCTGCGATAGGCTGGCACTGGGTAATAGCTGATAACGCTGACACCAGCTGGCATGTTCATCGCAATGCCCCAGTGCGGCTACGCTGAGGCGGCTTTGATGCAGATAGGGGCTAATTGCCCCGCTGGTGGAAAAGCTTGCCATGAGCCAATTGCTATGGGCTTGCGGAAACTGGATGGCCTGCACCGGAGCGGACAACGTGAGCTTGTGCAGCGCCGGTTGCGCTTCACCCGCCAAAATGAGGGCCAGTTGATGTTCGTGATGACCCAGTAAGGCGCAATGTTGGGTAAAGGCGGGAAGTACATTTTGCGGGGCGGTAAGGGCAATGATGTCGGGCATAGAAGGGATCAATCCGCAGTAAAATCGGCAGTAATTTGCCATCTCCTTATATTAGGAAAAAACCACTGCTTTGCCCGAGCAATCTACCGCTAAGTGTGGCTTTCAGGTGCGGTTTTGGCGCCTTTAAAAAGTGCCAGAGCGGCTTCACGTTGCACCGCGTGATCCACAATGGGGGCGGGATAATCCAGCCGCCCAAATAGATTAGCCTGCGCGCTACGGCCCTTGGCCGGTTGCCACGGCGCGTGCAGCTGCGCATCAGGCAAGTGCGCCAATTCTGGGCAATAGCGGCGGATAAATTTGCCTTGCGGGTCAAATTTTTCCGACTGGCTAACCGGATTAAAAATGCGGAAATAGGGCTGCGCATCGCAGCCCGTTGAGGCGGCCCATTGCCAGCCGCCATTATTGGCGGCCAAATCGAAATCCAGCAGGTGCGTGGCGAAATAGCGCTCACCCCAGCGCCAATCGATCAGTAGATCTTTCACCAAAAAGCTCGCTGCAATCATGCGCAGCCGGTTGTGCATATAGCCGGTTTGGTTCAGCTGCCGCATCGCCGCGTCCACAATCGGATAGCCCGTTTGGCCTGCGCTCCAGGCAGCAAACCAGTCTGCGCGGTTCGGAAATGGCAGCTGATCGTATTCTGGCTTGAATGCGTGTTCCACCACGTTGGGGCGATGCCAAAGTAGTTGCTGATAAAACTCCCGCCAGATTAACTCCGACAGCCACGTTTCCGCTCCGCTGCCACCGTGTTGCTGGGCAAAGCGCGCCAGCTCGCGGATCGAGACGGTGCCAAAGCGCAGGTGGACCGATAAATACGACACCCCTTTCACCGCTGGAAAATCACGCGCCTGCTGATAATCCGCAATGCGCTGCTGAAAATCGGCAAACAAGGTCTCGCCACCGCTGATGCCCAGCGGCATGCGCAGCTCGCTTAAATTGGTTTTCTCAAAGCCGAGTTCTTTAAGAAGCGGAAAATACTGCGCTGGCAGGGGCATCAGCTTATGCAGGAGCGACTGGCTGGGATGGCTCACCAGATCGGCTGGTTGCAAGCGCGCCAGCCACGCGCGCTTGTAAGGCGTGAACACACTATACATCCCACCGCTTTGGGTCAGGATCTGGTCTTGTTCAAAGATGACTTGATCTTTGTGGGTATGTAGCGCTATGCCATGCTGCTTAAGCGTGCTAGCCACATACTCGTCCCGGGTAATGGCGGTGGGCTCGTAATCGCGCGCGCAATGTACACTGCGGACCCCCAGCTCCAGCGCCAGAGCTGGGATTTCATGGCGCGGATCGCCATGGCGGATCAGCAGATCGCTGCCCTGCTTGCGCAACTCGGTTTTCAGCTCTTTCAGTGTTTCCCAGATAAATTCCACGCGCCGATCAGCGCGCGGTAAATCTTGCAAAATCGTGGTATCGAACACAAAGGCCACCGCCACCTGATCGGCCTCTTGCAAAGCCGCCGCCAATGCCGCGTGATCAAATAGCCGTAAATCCCGGCGCAACCAAACCAAAGCTGTGTTGGCCATGGTGTTTCCTGCTGAGTGTCAAAAGATACTGAATGGTAGCGTATTTTGGTGGCGATTCGCGAGGTGAGAAAACGTCAGTCATGGGTAATCTGTCTTGACTGTATATGTGTATTGATAAAATAATACACGTATACAGTTGTGGAGCACCCGGATGTTCGTGCTAAACCCCCATTTGCCCACGCCGATTTATCGGCAAATCCAAGATCAGGTGCGCCGTTTGATTGCCGGTGGCCAGCTTGCGCCGGGCGATGTCTTGCCCTCCGTGCGCGAAATTGCCGAAGCGCACGCCGTGAATCCGATGACGATTTCCAAGGCCTATAGCTTGCTCGAAGCCGAAGGATTGCTGTTGCGCCAGCGGGGCAAGCCGATGACGGTGGCCGCGGCAAGCGCTCATCACCGTAGCCCGCAGCAGCAGCTCGCACCGCTGCTCAACGATTTAATTATGGCCGCCCGCCAGCTTGGGCTGACCGACGCCGAGCTACAAGCCGCGCTGATGACCGCGCTGCAAAACCCTAGTCAGGAGTAAACCATGCATGTAAGCGATTCATTTCTAGTTGCCCGTGATGTCGAACTGGGCGCCGTGCAGTGCAAAGGCCAAAGCTTCACTATCGAGCCGGGACAGGTGATTGGCTTGGTCGGCAAAAATGGCGCTGGCAAAACTACCTTGCTTGATGGTTTGCTCGGCTACACCTTTTTGGCAAGCGGTGAGGTCAAGGTATTTGGTCATCCGCCCACCGCAATGCCGAAAGAGGTTTGCAGCCAAATTGGCTTTGTCGCGCAAGTTGACGATTTAATGCCGTGGCTCACTGGCAAAGAAATGCTGGCCGCGGCCAAGCTGTTTCATACCCACTGGAATAAGGAGCTGGTTGAGCGCCTTGTTAACAATTGGCGCGTGCCGCTCTCGCAACTGATAAGCGAAATGTCGGTCGGGGAGCGGCAAAAGCTAGCTTTGATTGCGGCGATGGCGCATGAACCGAAATTACTGGTGCTCGACGAGCCGGCGGCCAGCCTCGATCCGGTCGCACGCCGCGCTTTAATCGAAGAAATCATCGCCATCGTTGCCGATGGCGAGCGTTCGGTGCTGCTATCCAGCCATATTTTCAGCGATATCGAGCGCGTGGCTAGCCATCTGTGGCTATTGGAAAGCGGGCGCCTTAGTTTCGATGGCGAATTGGACGAGCTTAAAGAATCTATCGTCCGCCTGCATTTGATTCACCCCCTGAAGATTGCCGACTCACTTGCGCTTACCACGAGCCGGGTGGTGCGAACGGATCTGAGCGCCGAGCGTGAAACATGGATTATCCGCGGCTGGAACGACGAGCTCGCCGCCGAATGCGCTGCAGCAATCACTTCAGCGTATCACGTTGAATCTTTGGGTTTGGAAGACGCTTTTGTGGAGATTTCGCAATGAGCTTCGTCGCGGACGTGTTCACCCAATGGCGAGATCCGGCTATTCGGGCGCAGCGAAATTGGATTTTTACCCTGCTCTGGGGGCGCACCAGCAATCAGCGGCTGATCTGGCCTTTGGCGTATATGCTGTTGTTGTGCGGCATGGCGATCTTTCCTACTGATTTTGTACGAGCGCTTTATTTTCCCTTGGCTTTTCTAGCCTTTGCGCCAAGCCTGAATACGGCCGCGCTGATTGAGGCTCTTGGGCACTGGCGGGTACGCAAACCAGCTGGCGCAGTGCTGATTGCGCAGGCGCTGTTACTCAATAGTCTGGTATGGAGCTTGATTGGTTTACTGTTCTGGTATCGCACAGCCAACCCAACAGTTTGGGTGCTCATGGGGTTTGCGTGGCTATTTGGTCAATTTATGGCCTTTGCGCTGCCGCAGGCTTTTGCCCAACGTAGCTTGCATCCCGCCCAAGGCCACGCCTGGCCAGTGCAGCTGGCATTGGCGGTGCTGTTTGTGCCGTTGTTTGCGCTATTTCTGTATCCGCAGTATGAAATCTGGATTAGGGCCGCCTTGCTGCTGTGTACGTTGGCTTTGCTGTTAGGGCTGCGGTTGCAAATACAGCGGTTTGGTCAGCCACGAGTCATGTCGCCTCGCCCTGTAAGCGCCGCTGTGCAACAGGTATCGCTAAGCGCTAAATCAGTGCTGCGGTTCCGGATCGAGACGAATTTAGGCTTTGCTCTGGATGCCAAAGGTTGGCGCAAATTGCTCGGTCAGTTATTGCTCACGCCTTATGCGCTGATTTTGCTGTATCAACATGTGTTGCCGATGCCTGCGGTAAATCAATGGGGTGCTGGTGCTCTGTTTGCGATGCAGACAGGGGCGTTCCTCGTGCACTTTTCGGCTCGTCGCCAATGGTCGAATGCCTGGTTAAGCCGCGCGCATAGCCGTAGCCAACTCTGGTGGCAGGATGAGCAGCTGTTTGTGGGTGGCCTGCTGCTCATCACGGGGCTAAATTATCTGCTGCTGCGCTTATTGGGGATGGATAACGGTACGCAAATCATGAATGCCGCGCTCCTGTGTGTGGTGGGGATGGCTTTCCTGCGCTATCTGGTGCTGAGCTTGCCGTGGCTGAATTTATTTGGCCTCAATGCCAGGGGGCGCACCGATCTGCAAGGCGTTGGCTTGGCGTTTATTTTGCTCATGCCGATTTGGTTTGCCGTCGCTTGGGTTTGGAGCAAAGGCGTGCAAGATCAAATTGAGTTGATGATTATTAGCTTGGCTGCGCCGACTCCGATCCTTGCGTATTTTTCTTATCGCTATGCGCTGCAGATTGATTTGGGGGCGATACGCCGCGCCAAATTGAATTGATGTTATGGGTATGTCTTTGTAACCAATAGGGTGATTGGTTTACAAGGCTATACCTAAGGCATGGATGCCGCGGCAGGCGCCGAGGTGTTTGTGCGGTGTTGGCGCAGCGACTTTGCCAAAGCTATGCGATAATCACGGCTATGGAAAACACTGCCTCTCTGAATCTCAGCCGCCATTTTCTGGTGGCGATGCCGAGCTTGAGCGACCCGATTTTTGCGCGCTCGGTTATTCTGATTTGCGAGCACACGTCCTCCGGGGCGATGGGTATCATTCTCAATCGCCCGCTGGGCATGACCCTGCAAACCCTGTTTGATCAGCTCGAACAAGAGCTGCATCGGCCCGATGTGAGCGAGCTGGGCGTGCATTTTGGCGGCCCGGTGCAGACCGATCGCGGCTTCTTGCTGCATACCCCGATTGGCGATTGGCAATCGTCGCTTATCGTGAGCAGCGAGCTGGCGCTGACTACCTCGCGCGATATTCTCACCCAGATTGGCGAAGGCGGCGGCCCCGAGCGGCTGTTTGTGGCCCTGGGCTTCTCGGGTTGGGAAGCGGGCCAGCTGGAAAAAGAAATCGCCGAAAATTCTTGGCTCACCGTGCCGATGCAGGATATGCAAATCCTGTTCGATACACCGGTGGATGCTCGCTACGACGCGGCGCTGGCGCTGTTGGGCATTGATATGGCGATGCTCTCGAAAGAGGCGGGGCACGCATGAGCACGGTGCTGGGCTTTGATTTTGGCGAAGCCCGCATCGGCGTGGCGATGGCCAGTACCGAGCTTGGGATTGCCCATCCGCTGGAAACCATTAGTGGCGAAGGCAATGACAGCAAATTCGCCCGCATCGCCGCCCTGATCGCCGAATGGCAGCCCAGCCAGCTGGTGGTGGGCCTGCCCACCCATCTGGATGGCACCGAACACGAAATGACCCGGCTGGCGCGCAAATTTGCCAATCGGCTCACCGGCCGCTTTGGCCTGCCGGTGGCGCTGGTGGATGAGCGCTTGTCGAGCGCGGGCGCAACCCAGGCTTTAAATGAAACCGGCTTGCGCGGGCGCAAGCAAAAACCAGCGCTTGATCAGGTGGCGGCCATGCAGATTTTGCAAAGCTATCTGGATGGCGGGGTGTAAAGCAATGATTAATGGGTATGTCTGTGTAAGCCAATTGATAAAAGGCTTGGAAGGTAATACCCCTATAGGAATGATTGGCCGGCTTTGCTGGCCATTGTTTTAAAGTGCAGTAATCCGCAGCGAGGATGCTATGTATAACCCGCAATTGAACGCGCAAGGTGAGCTGATTCACCTGCTGACCACCGAAGGTCTGCCGCGCCGCATTCTGAACCAGATTCTGGATAAAGCGGCCGAATTTGTTTCGGGTGGCGAGCTCGTTAACCAGAAATTCACCGATCTGGCTGGTACGTCGGTGTTTAATCTGTTTTTCGAAAACTCGACCCGCACCCGCACCACCTTTGAAATCGCCGCCAAGCGGCTGTCGGCCGATGTATCTAGCTTGAATATTCAGGCTTCCAGCACTGCCAAGGGCGAAACCCTGCTCGATACCGTGCACAACCTCGAAGCAATGGGTGCCAATCTGTTTGTGGTGCGTCATTCGGAATCGGGCGCGGCGCATCTGATTGCCAAGCATGTGAAACCGGGCGTGGCGGTGGTGAATGCCGGCGATGGTCGCCATGCGCACCCCACGCAGGCGATGCTGGATATGTTCACGATTCGCCACTTCAAAGGCGACTTTACCAATCTGCGCGTGGCGATTGTTGGCGATATTCTGCATTCGCGCGTGGCGCGCTCGCAGATTCATGCGCTCTCGACGCTGGGTTGCCCCGAAATCCGCGTGATTGCGCCGAAAACCTTGCTGCCGACCGGCATCGAGCAGCTGGGCGTGCATGTGTACCATGATATGGAAGCGGGCCTGAAAGACGTCGATGTGGTCGCCATGCTGCGTTTGCAAAACGAGCGCATGGCCGGCGCGTATCTGCCCAGCACGCAAGAATTTTTCAAATTCTATGGCCTCACCCCAGAAAAACTGGCGCTGGCCAAACCCGACGCGATCGTGATGCACCCGGGCCCGATGAACCGCGGGGTGGAGATTGATTCGGCCGTGGCCGATGGCGCGCAAGCCGTGATTCTGCCGCAGGTGACGTTTGGTATCGCGGTGCGGATGGCGGTGTTGAGTATTGTGACGGCGAATCAGCGGGGGTTGCTGTAAATGAATGCGCATATGAAACAGATCCAGATTCTGAATGGTCGGCTGGTTGATCCATTGCAGGGCACCGAAACGCAGGCGGATTTATTCGTGGCCGGTGGCCAGATTGTGGGCGTGGGAAGCGCGCCAGCGGGCTTTGTGGCCGAAGAAACCATCGATGCACGCGGGCTGGTGGTGGCGCCGGGGCTGGTGGATTTTGCCGCGCGTCTGCGTGAGCCGGGCCAGGAATACAAGGCCACGCTGGCCTCGGAAATGGCCGCTGCCGTGGCCGGGGGCGTGACCAGTGTGGTGTGTACGCCCGATACTGATCCGGTATTGGATGAAGTGGGTTTGGTGACCATGCTGCGCCAGCGTAGTAAAACCCTCGATCTGGCGCGGGTGTATCCAGTTGGCGCACTCACACGCGGACTAAAAGGCGTGGAAATCACCGAGATGGCGCAGCTGCATGAGGCTGGCTGCGTGGCGTTCTCGCAAGGCGACGTGCCGATTGCCGATCTGCAAGTGTTGTACCGCGCCATGCTGTATGCGGCCAATTATGGCTTTGAGCTGCGTCTGCGCCCGGAAGAAGCCTCCTTGGTGAATGATGGCGTTGCGCACGATGGCCCCTATGCTTCGCGCCTGGGGCTGACCGGGATTCCGGTGGTGGCCGAAACCATCGCCATTGCTCAGATTACCCAGCTGATGCGCGCTACCGGTTGTAAAGTGCATCTGGCGCGCGTATCAAGCGCAGCGGGTTTGGAGCTGATTCGCGCCGCCAAACGCGAAGGGCTGAAGCTGACCTGCGATGTGAGCATCAACCATATTCATCTGGTGGATCTGGATATTGGTTTCTTTGACAGCCAATACCGCTTCGACCCGCCGCTGCGCAGTGTGGCCGACCGCGATGCGATCGTGGCTGCGCTGAATGATGGCACCATCGATATGATCTGCTCGGATCACGCCCCGGTGGATGATGATGGCAAATTGCTGCCTTTCGCCGAAGCCGAACGCGGCGCTACCGGTTTGGAATTACTGCTGCCATTAACTCTGGCCTGGGCGCGGCAACAGCACATCAGCCTGCCGGTTGCGCTGGCCAAGATCAGCTCGACGCCGGCCAAAGCGCTGGGCTTTGCCGCAGGGCTGGCCGTGGGCCAACGTGCCGATTTGTTGATTTTTGATCCCGAAGGCAGCTGGTATGTCTTGCCGGAGAAACTTAAATCACAAGGCAAAAACACACCGTTCATCGGGCATGAAATGATCGGCCAAGTGAAGTACACGCTGGTGAAAGGCAAATTGGTGTATCAAGGCTGATCTGGATCAGCGCGGCTAAGTCGCTGATTCCCGAAACTATAAGCGGATGGCATGCCATCCGCTTTTTCTTTGCGTGCGGAATAAATCACCTGTGAGCTAGGGCAATGTCAGCGGCATGGCGGTTTTACGCTTTCAGGAAGATTGCAGTATCCTATTGGCTGCAAAAAGGGGAGAGAACCAATGCGTCATACTTTGCTGGCGGTCTGTGTGGCCGCTGCCTTGGCGGGCTGTGGGGAAAAAGCCGCCAAACCTGAAGCGGCTTCGGCCGTCGCCACGGTGGCGGAGACTCAGGCTGCTCAGAGCTGGCTGAAAGCCAATGTGAAACCACTCAATAGTCTCAGTGCGGGCGAGGGCGTGGATAACGCCGATCTGGCCGAGTTTGCCAGCGCAATTGGCGACGCCAAAGTGGTGGTGCTCAATGAAAGCCATTACGCCGATGCCAATGCCTTTGAGTTGATGAACCGCTTGGTGCAATACCTGCATCAGCAGCAAGGCTTTGATGTGCTGCTGATTGAAAGCGCGATGTTTGATGTGGATGGCATGTGGCGCAGTGCGGTCGATAAAAACGCCAGCCTCGCCGAATTGGCGCCGGGCCGCGTGTTTTATATGTATTCGCAAACCGAATCCGGCCGCAAAGTATTGCAGTATCTCGATCAGGCCCGTACCACTGCGCAGCCGCTGCAATTGGCCGGGTTTGATATTCCGCTGGCGGGTGCGAGCTCGACGCATGATTTATTGCCGCAGCTGGAAGCCTTTTTGAAGCAGCGCGGTTCTAGCGTAGTGAGCCAGCCGGCTTGGGCTGAATATCTGGCCGTGGCGAAAAAAGCCATCTCGCTCAATAGCGAAGGCGCCAAGCTGGCCGAATTTAATCAGGTATCGGCGCAGCTGGAAAAAGAACTGTGCAGCGATACAGCTCAGCCGGCGGATGTACGCCAAAGCGCAGGCTGGTGGTGCCGGCAGGTGCGCGGGATTGCCACCAATGTCATGCGCCAGCAGCATCGTGAAGACAAAAACTACGATTATCGCGACACCGCCATGGCCGACAATGCCAGCTGGTTGCTCGATAACGTGTTTGCCGGCCACAAAGTGATTGTCTGGACCAATGCGGCCCACGGTATTCCTGCTACCACCGGCACCAACCCGGATACCAAGCAGGCGATTCATTCTTTCGGCTGGCATTTGCAGGCCAAGCTGGGTAAAGACCTGTATATCGCCAGCTTGCTGCCGCTGGGTGGGCAGATTAATAAATACTGGGATCAGGGCACGGCGCCGGTGCAGTGGCCGGCGGATGCTTTGGCCAGCGCGCTCAAGGCCGCGGGCTTGGTGCAGGGCTTTGTGAACGCGCCGCAAGATCCGGCTGCCGTCGCGGGCTTGAGCGGGCCGGTGCTGGGTAAAGATCTGAACGGGGTATTCTTCTACAACGAAGCTAAACCGGCCACTCAGGGGCAATACCCTATCTTGCCACTGCCAAACTAAGCTTAATTCCCAACCAATCCGCGCGTGGCTTCTGCGATACGCGGCGAAAAAAAGCCCGCCAATTGGCGGGCTTTTTAGTGCATGGCCGGTAATGCTGGCCAGATCGTGCTTACTTGATTTCAGCCATGGTTTTGGTCAGGGTGGCGTTGGCATCGTCACCATCCAGCGCCCAGCTGAAGTTACCACGCAGGCCTTTGGCCTTCAGGTATTCATTTTTCAGGCGGATGGTTTGCACGTCGTCATAGCTCCACCAGTCGCCCGTGGTGGTGTACAAGTACAGCTGTTTGGTCACTGGGTGGTATTTGCGTACCCCAGCTACATCTTTCAGCGCTTTGTAATCACCATAACCGGCTTCGGTTTGCACGCCGACTTTACCCGCAGCGCGAGTTTTCTTCTGATACAGACCATCATTTAGGCTCGCTACACCGCCAAAGCCGCGACCATAGTACGGAATACCCAGCACGATTTTATCGGCTGGCATGCCATTGGCCATCAGTTTGGTTAGTGCATCGTCGATGTTGTACGTGCGGGCGATGCCGACGGTTGGGTCGGCTGGATCGGGATACAGGTGCGAATGGAAGTTGGTGGTGTCATCCCAATCACCGTGGAAGTCATAGGTCATGACATTCACCCAATCCATCGATTTGCTGTATTGCGCTGGCTCGGTTTGGTCGATTTTCTCGCTACCCGCGCCAATGGCGGCGGTGAGGTAGAATTTCTTGCCACCTTGGCTCGCGCCGTATTCATCCAGCTGTTTGCGGAACTCGGCCATCAGCAAGGTGAGGTTGTGCTTGTCGTTGACCGCATCCACCACGTTATTGCCGATACCTTGTACGCCTGGGTATTCCCAATCGATATCGATCCCGTCGAAGATACCTTTGGCGACGCCCGTACCACCAGCCGGATCACCGCCCGTTTTTTTCAGATTACCTTTGAGGTAAACGTCGATACACGAAGCCACCAGCGCTTTACGGTTGGCATCGGTTGCGGCAGCGGTGGAGAAGAAGCGCGACCAAGTCCAGCCACCTAGAGAAATAAAGATCTTCAGGTTCGGGTTTTTGGCTTTCAGTTTCTTCAGCTGGTTGAAGTTACCTTTGAGTGTGCTTTCCCACGTATCGGCAACGCCATCGACCGAGTCTTTGGCGGCGTAATCCATCTGGTAATCAGCCCAGGCATCGCCACCATCGCCGGCGGTATTGCCATCGTTGGCTTTATTAATGCCGCTATCGCACTTGATGGTGCCATCGGCTTGTTTGTAGATATTGCCAAAGGCGTAGTTGATGAAGGTCAGCTTGGCCGCTGCGCCGCTGTCTTGCACCGCTTTGGCGAAGAAGGCGCTGTCGTACACGCCCCATTGCGTGAAGTAAGAACCGACTTCACGGCTACCCACTGGCGCAGGTGTTGGGGTTGGGCCAACTGGGGTTGGCGCAGCTGTTGGTGCTGTAGTCGGTGCGGTGGTTGGCGCTACCGTTGGTGCCGTAGTTGGAGCTGCTGTTGGCACGGCGGTCGGTTTTGGCGTCGCGGTTGGTGCAGTCGTTGGGGCCGTCGTTGGTGCTGTTGTCGGCGCTACGGTTGGCACAGCAGTTGGTTTCGGCGTGGCGGTTGGCGCTACGGTTGGTGCAGAGGTCGGCGCCGTAGTTGGGGCGGCTGTTGGCACGACGCCGCAGCTGCCGCCGGCTTTCCAAAGGGTTGGGGTCGTGGCTGGGGTCCAGCCCGCGCCAACAAAGGCGGTGTGTGCGCTCAGAGCGGTGTAGCTCACGCCGTTGTAGCTCACGACATCGCCAGTTTTATAGCTGGCGCCTTCGGCCCATACGGCACAGCTGCCACTTGGTGGCACGGTTACGGCGGGTGTTGCGGTTGGTTTCGCGGTTGGTTTCGCGGTCGGTGTTGGGGTGGCTGGGGCGGCGGTTGGGGCAGTTGTTGGTGCTACCGTTGGCGCTGCAGTTACCACTGGGCTTGGGGTGGCCGTACCGGCGCCGCAGCTACCCAGATCAGTCCAGACGCCCCACGCGCCCGCTTTGCTCGGGTCTTCGTTCAGCGTCCACCATTTATTGCTGTAGTTATGCCCGGCTTGGCTCACCACGGTGCCAGATTGGCCGTAAGTGGTGGCGGCCGACCATGGGGCGGCACATTCAGCAGCCATGACTTGGCTGCCAATGATGACCAGCGAACTGGCCAGCACTGTTTTACACAGTTTGTTCATCTCATCCATCTCCTTGTTGGGGTAGCGCGCTGGCAGATCGCCGCTGCGGCAGTAGCTCTATCTTGAGCCTTGGTGCGGCAAGCTGTGACCCAGGGGCCAGCAGGCGCGCGCTTAGAATGCGCCGGATGAGATCAAAAGTAAATAATTGGTATCACATTAATTTTTATTAAGATACCAGTTTGCCGGGTAGGCTCGCGCTACGCAGCGACGGCAGTGGCGCGCCGCTGTCGGCGCAGGCCGCTAGCTCGGCATACAGCGGGGCTAAATGGTAGCCTTGGGCGCTCAGCCACGCCGCATCGTAATAGCTGTGGCGGTAGCGCTCACCGCTATCGCACAGCAGGGTCACCAAGCTGCCGGTTTCGCCTTTGGCGCGCATCGCCTGGGCCAACTCTAAGATGCCCAGCCAGTTGCAGCCGGTTGATCCGCCAACCTTTTTTCCCAATTTGTCACTGAGCCAGTGCGCGGCGGCCAGGCTGTAGGCATCGGGCACGTGCAGCATCAGATCAATCACGCTGGGGATAAACGAGGGCTCTACCCGCGGGCGGCCAATGCCTTCAATGCGCGAGCCGCAAGTCAGGGTGAGGTCTTGCCGGCCTTCGGCATAGCTGGTGAAAAACACCGAGTTCTCCGGGTCGACGCAGCAAATACCAGTGGCATGCTGGCGATAGCGTACATAACGGCCGAGCGTGGCACTGGTACCACCGGTGCCGCAGCTGGTGACGATCCAGCGCGGGATCGGATGCCGCTCCAGCGCCATTTGCTTAAAGATCGATTCGGCGATGTTGTTATTGGCGCGCCAATCGGTGGCGCGCTCGGCATAGGTGAATTGATCCATAAAATGTCCGCCGGTGGCGGCAGCCAGCCGCTGCGATTCGGCGCTGATTTGCGTGGGGTCGGCCACCAGGTGGCATTGGCCGCCGTAAAACTCGATGGCGGCGATTTTGTCGCGGCTGGTGCTGGCTGGCATCACGGCGATAAAGGGCAGGCCGAGCAGGCGGGCAAAATAGGCTTCCGATACCGCGGTCGAGCCGCTGGACGCCTCGATCACCGTGCTGTGGGGGTGGAGCCAGCCATTGGCCAGCGCATACATAAACAGCGAGCGGGCCAGCCGATGCTTCAGGCTGCCGGTGGGGTGGCTGGATTCATCCTTCAGATAAATATCAATGCCGGGAAAACCGGGCAGCTGCAGCGGGATCAGATGGGTGTCGGCCGAGCGATTAAAATCGGCTTCGATGGTCTGGATGGCCTGATTGAACCATTCGCGATGAGCGCGCATCTGGATACTCCATGTGGTATGTGCTGCTAAGCATTGAGATTAAATGGCTTGGCAGCAATACCCTGCTAGATATCCAGCTGGCCTTGTTGCAGTAGCCCTTGTTTCACTTCCACTTTAATCGTGGCATCGCTAAAGCGAATATCCAGCATTTCCCCAGCGCGGGTGGCCTCGGCGGTGCGCACCAGGCTGCCATCGCCGCGTTGCACCAGCGCATAGCCACGGGCCAGCACCTGCTGTGGGTCCCACGGCAGCAACCGGTATTGCAATTGCCCCAGCTGGTGCTGCGCTGCAGTCAGGCGTTGCTGCCAGGCTTGCTGCAAGCGCTGGCGGGCACGGGCCAATTGCTGTTGCTGCGGCAATAATTGCGGCGCCTGATGCTGTAGCCGCAGCGCATAGCGGCCCAGCTGTTGCTGGCGATGTTGCTGCTGGTAATGCAGGGTTTGCTGCAATTGGCGGGCTTTTTGCTGTAATTCGCGCTGCTGTTGCGCCAATCTTTGCCCCGGATGCTGCAAACGGCGGCCGAGTAAATCCAGTCGCTGCATTTGCCGCTGCAGCTGTTGCGCCAGCTGGCGTTGCAGCCGCTGGCCCCGCTGCGCCAGTTGCTGTAGTAGTTCTTGCCGGTTGGGGCTGACCAGCTCGGCGGCGGCGGTGGGGGTAGGGGCGCGCACGTCGGCGACAAAATCGGCCATGGTGAAGTCGGTTTCGTGCCCAACCCCGCTCACTACCGGCAGCGGGCAGGCGGCAATGGCCCGCGCCACCGCTTCTTCATTAAACGACCACAGGTCTTCCAGCGAGCCACCGCCACGGCAGACGATCAGCACATCCACCTCGGCGCGTTGGCCGGCGGTGTGAATGGCGCGGGCGATCTGCAGATGCGCATCCGCGCCCTGTACCGCGGTGGGGTAAAGGATAATCGCCAGCCCCGGCATGCGCCGGCGCAGGGTGCTCAGCACATCGCGCAGTGCGGCCGCGGCGGGTGAGGTCACGATGCCGATCCGTTGCGGGAAGTGCGGCAGGGCTCGTTTGCGCTCGGCGGCAAACAGTCCTTCGGCGGCGAGCTGTTTTTTCAGCGCTTCAAAGCGCTCAAATAGCGCGCCTTGGCCGGCCGGTCGCATGGCCTCGATAGTGAGCTGAAAATCCCCGCGCGCCTCATACAGCGACACCACCGCGCGCACTTCCACCTGCAGGCCTTCGCGGGGTTGAAAATCCAGCAGCGCAGCACGGCCGCGGAACATCACGCAGCGTACTTGCGCATTGGCATCTTTCAAACTGAAGTAGCAATGCCCCGAATCGTAGCGCTTGAAATTCGAGATTTCGCCCGCCACCCACAAGCTAGGAAAGCCACTTTCTAGCAGCAGACGAACATCCCGATTCAGTTGTGTGACAGATACTACAGCTTTCTGGGGGCTTGACAAATCCGGAATCACGGCAAAAACGCCTCGAGTAATCCACAAAATCGAGCATCCAAGCCATGCGGCTGGCTAATCCAATCTTGTAGTTGAGAATTCATGGTTAAGTTATTGATTTGTATGCTTATTGATCTGGCGCAAAATATGAGAAAATGATGACGAAACTGGCCGGTAGCGCTTGAAAATGGCTGGCTGGCGCAACTTAGTCACAAAGTTATCCACAGAAATTGTGGGTAAACGGATTTTTCTCAATCAGATCTGTCGCTTAGTCTCTGGCAAGCGGATTGCGACACTTCCCCCGCGCGCAAATAGCGGCTAAAGTTACGCGGTTTTCTGGCTTTACTCCAGAGCCTCCGGATTTCTTTTGATTAGGGTTCCCATACTATGTTCGCCATCATCCAGGCAGCGGGCTGGCCAATCTGGCTGATTATCGCCGCTTCCATCGCCACAGTGACCATCATCATCGAGCGCCTGCTAAGCCTGCGTAAATCGCAAGTCTTGCCGGCCGGCCTGTTGGCCAAAGTGGTGCAGGATTATCGCGCGAACGGCGTAAATGCCGAAACCCTGAATAAACTGGCCGCCTCTAGCCCATTGGGCCGCGTGTTTGCCGCTGGCCTGAAAAACGTGAAAAGCTCACGCGAAATCATGAAAGAGTCGATCGAAGAAGCCGGCAGCGCCGTGGCCCACGATTTGAATCGCTATCTGTCGACCTTGGGTACTTTGGCTTCGGTGACGCCGCTGTTGGGCCTGTTTGGCACGGTAGTGGGCATGATTGAGATCTTCGGCTCGCAGTCACCCACCGGCGGCAGCAACCCGGCTGCGCTGGCCTACGGTATTTCGGTGGCCCTATATAACACCGGCTTTGGCATTATCGTGGCGGTACCTGCGCTGATGTTCTACCGCTATTTCGCCAGCAAAGTGGATGATTTTGTGGTGGAAATGGAGCAGCAAGCCATCAAACTGGTCGAAGTCGTTCACGGCGAGCGCCACCAATAATTCGCTAAGAACGGGCGGCAAGCCCACGGCCAGCATAGAGCTGACGCGAAACCTATCTGTACTTGGTAGTGAATGTCGGTTTCTTGTCGCTTTGGTCGCCGGGCGTTTCGCGCCGTTCTTGCAGCCTGTTGAAGGACTGAAAAGCCATGAAATTTCGTAAAGGACGCGGCCGCGTTGAGCCGGAAATCAATTTCATCCCGCTGATTGACGTATTGCTGGTGATTTTGATCTTCCTGATGGCCACAACCACGTATTCCAAATTCGCCGAGCTGAAAATCAATCTGCCTACGGCCGATGCCGAAAAACAGCAGGAGCAGCCGAAAACCATTCAGGTGGCGATTTCGGCGCAAGGCCAGTATGCGATCAATGGCCAGACTGCGGCCTTTGGTAGCCCGGATGATTTCTCTGTGCAACTGCGCCGCGCGGCGGGCGAGAGCTCTGATCCGATGGTGATCATCAACGCCGACGCCCAAGCTACCCACCAAGCGGTGGTAAACGTCATGGAAGCCGCCCGCCTTGCCGGCTTTGGCAAACTCACCTTTGCCACGCAAACCACGGGTAAATAACCCGGTACTACTCACCAAAACGGCGCTGCGGCGCCGTTTTTTATTGCAGGACGCAACATGCAGTGTGCTCAATTAAGCGCGACCGAATGGCCCTATCAGGGGCTTTTATTTAGCCCCAGTACGCCCGATCCGCAGCAGCGGGTCTTGGTGTATCTGCATGGTGCGGGGGAGCGGGGTGAGGATTTGAGCCTACTCACGCGCTATGGCTTGCCGGCGCTTTTGGCCAGTGGGTCGCTGACGCTGGATTTTGCGGTGCTGTGCCCACAAACTGCGGCCGGCCAAGATTGGCAAATCCCGCAGCTCTGCGCCTTGCTGGCTCAGCTTAGGCAAGAAGGTAAAACAGTATTGCTGGCGGGGTATAGCCTTGGTGGCCTTGCGATTACTGATCTGCTGGCGCATACCCATGCAGAATGCGCGGGCTATTTGGTGATTGCCGGTCAGGCCCGCATGTCGCCGCTGTCCGTTGGCTCCGCGGCGATATTGACCGTGCAGGGTGACTTGGATGATTGGGCCGATACGCAGCAGTGGTTGGCCCAGTTACAGGCGCAAGGGCATGCGGCGAGTGCTGTGGTTTTGCCTGGCGAGGCGCATTTTATTTCTGAGCTGATTTACCAGCAGCCGGTCATTCTGCGCTGGCTGAACGCACGCGGTTTTGGTTGGCCTGTGGCGCAATAATGGTGTGGCCACGTTCGCACGGCGTTCACGCCGCCGTGCTGGCATTTAGCCTGCCACCTAGGGTTTTCCACTATACTGCGCGCCGCTAGCCCGGCCCCGATCGGGCGCATAACTTGCGGAGCGATGAAATGAAGCAACTGGCATTCCTATTGTCGGCCTTGTGCCTGAGCGTGTTGGCGCAGGCCGAAGAAGGCAAAGAAGTTTACAAAAAAGAAGTGACCGCCACCGTGGTGTTTAAATCGGGCAAAACGGCCAATGGCCAGCCGATTTTGTATCCGACCACCGACGCCCCCGAAGCCACCATGCTGCATGTGGAAATCCCGGTTGGCAAAGAAACCGGCTGGCATCAACACCCGGTGCCGGGCTACGCCTATATCCTCAATGGCGCGCTCACCGTTTACCTGAAAGACGGCAGCAGCAACACCTTCCGTGCTGGCCAGGGTTTTGCCGAAGTGGAAAATACCCTGCACAATGGCAAAAACGAAGGCAATGAGCCGGTGAAACTGGTGGTGGTATTTACCGGGATTGCCGGGCAGCCGGTTACCGTGAAAGCCCAATAATCCTTGCATACGGCTGCCCCGGCGTGGGTGGCCAGAGATCTCATGAAGCTTGAAGCCCTGTTGCTGCGCATTTGGTATTGCCCTCGGCCACCCCTGCTGGCGTGGCTGTTGTGGCCGCTGTCTGGTCTGTTTGCAGTGCTGGCGGCGGTGAATAAAGCGTGTTTCAAGCTCGGGCTGAAAGCCACCACCCAGCTGCCGGTGCCGGTGGTGGTGGTGGGCAATATTACCGTTGGCGGTACGGGCAAAACCCCGCTGACGATTGCGCTAGCGCGTCGGCTGGGCGAGCTGGGCTGGCAGGTGGGGATTATCTCGCGCGGCTATGGTGGCGCTGCGCAGCTGCCGACCGAAGTGCTGCCCGATAGCCTGCCGGCCACGGTGGGCGATGAGCCGCTGCTGTTGCGGCGCGCTACGGGCGTGCCGGTGTTTGTAGCGCGGCAACGTGCCGCGGCCGGGCAGGCGCTGCTGGCGCGCTATCCGGCGGTGAATCTCTTGCTGTGCGATGATGGCCTGCAGCATTACGCGCTGGGGCGTGCGCTGGAAATTTGCGTGGTGGATGGCGCGCGTGGGCTGGGCAATGGTCTGCGCTTGCCGGCCGGCCCTTTGCGTGAAAGCCCGGCGCGCTTGCGCACGGTGAATGCCGTGGTGGTGAATGGGGTATCTGCCACTGAATCAATCAAATCAAGCGCCATAGATGAATACCTGGCTGGGTATCTGGGCGATTATCAAATGACGCTGGCCGCCGGCGCTTGCTATCGGCTCGATCAGCCCAACCTGACGGCTACCGCGGCCAGCCTGCCGGTGCGCGGAGTTTTGCATGCGCTGGTGGGTATCGGGAACCCCGAGCGCTTTTTTGCTACGCTGCGCGCGCAAGGCTACGCATTTCGCCCGTGTGCGTTTCCTGATCATCATGCGTTTGTGCCGGCCGATCTGCCGGTTTTGGGCGCTGATGATGCGCTGATCGTGACGGAAAAAGATGCGGTCAAGCTGGCGGCGATGAATCCGCCGCCGCCAAGTGATAGAATCTGGGTTTTGCCGGTGGCGGCGCAGTTGTCGCCCGATCTGGCCTGCCGAATCGACGAATTTTTGAAGAGATAATCACAATGGATGCCAAATTGCTGGAAATTCTGGTTTGCCCGGTCTGCAAGGGCCCACTGGTGTTCAACAAAGCCCAGCAGGAACTGATCTGCAAGGCCGACCGGCTGGCATTCGCAATCAAAGATGGCATTCCAGTCATGCTGGAAAGCGAAGCCCGCGCGCTGGCCGACGGCGAAGAGGCTTAAGCGCATGAGCTATGTGGCCATCATTCCGGCGCGTCTGAAATCCACCCGTTTACCGAATAAACCGTTGGCCGATATTGCCGGCCAGCCCATGATTGTGCGCGTGGTGGCGCAGGCGCTGAAAGCGCAGGCCAGCCAAGTGGTGGTAGCGACCGATGCCCCCGAAGTGGCTGCCGTGGTAAAAGCCGCAGGGCAGCAAGTTTTGCTCACCCGCGCCGATCACCCCTCGGGCACCGATCGGCTGGCCGAGGCCGTGGATTTATTGCAGCTGCCCGATGAGGCGATTGTGGTGAATGTGCAGGGCGATGAGCCGCTGCTGGATCCCGCCCTGATTGATGCCGTGGCCGCCCAGCTGGCCGCCAACCCGGCGCTGGCGATGGCAACCGCCTGCCATCCTATTCATGATGCCGCCGATTTTTTTAACCCGAATGTGGTCAAAGTCGTGTGCGATGCCGCGCAGCGCGCCATGTATTTCAGCCGTGCGCCGATTCCGTGGGATCGCGATGCATTTGCCGAAGATAACGAAGACGAAGACTGGGTATTGCCCGCTGAGCTAGGCGCACAAAGGCATATCGGCCTATACGCCTATAGGGCAGGGTTTTTGCGCGCCTATGCCAAGCTGGCCGCTTCGCGCCTAGAAGACATCGAAAAACTGGAGCAGCTGCGCGTGTTGTGGCATGGCTACCAAATCGGCGTGTATCAGGCCAGCGTAGCGCCGGCTGCCGGGGTGGATACGCCGGAAGATCTGGCCCGCGTGCGGGCGGTGTTTGCTGGCGAGGCTGAGGCCTAAATGAATTTGATGCGTGATGTGCTCGCACGCCACGCGGTGCATGCTGATGAATTGGCTCCAGCAGAAGAAGCCAAAACAATGATTGGATTCACTTTTTAATTAACACGGGGAACCGAGCAATGCGTTTAATCCTTCTGGGCGCACCAGGCGCTGGTAAAGGCACTCAAGCTAATTACATCCGCGAAAAATTCAATATTCCACAAATCTCAACGGGCGACATGCTGCGTGCGGCGGTGAAAGCCGGCACGCCGCTGGGTTTGGAAGCCAAGGCGATTATGGATGCGGGCGGCTTGGTGCGCGATGACATCATCATCGGCCTGGTGAAAGAGCGTATCGCTCAGCCAGACGCAGCCAATGGTTTCCTGTTTGACGGCTTCCCACGCACCATTCCACAAGCTGAAGCGATGATCGCTGCTGGCGTGGATATCGACTACGTGGTGGAAATCGATGTGCCAGATGCCGCGATTGTGGAGCGTATGGCTGGCCGTCGTGTGCATGTGGCTTCTGGCCGCACTTACCACGTGACGTTCAATCCACCAAAAGTGGAAGGTAAAGACGACGAAACCGGCGAAGATCTGATCCAGCGTGATGATGATAAAGAAGAAGTGGTACTGAAACGCTTGGGCGTTTACCACGAGCAAACCGAAGTATTGGTCGGCTTCTACGGCAAGATGGCCGCTTCGGGCGACGCTAAAGCGCCTAAATACATCAAGATCGACGGCACGCAATCGGTTGACGCCGTACGCGACGCGACACTGCAAGCGCTCGGCGCCTAAGCCGCTCGCCGCCGCGACACCTACACCGCCCTTCGGGGCGGTTTTTTTTATGCCGCACTTTCATGTGCGTGTTAGAGGACGTGGCTTGGAGTGGGGTAGGGCTACGATCTTGCCGTTTAGCGGCTAAAAGCCGCCGTCAAAGCGGCAACGGCTGTTGCAGTGCGCAAAAATAGCAGGATCAGGCTGACTTGGAGCGCCCCATGCCGCGCAATGCTGTATACGCCCAATCGGGCGGTGTAACCCCGGTGATTAATGCTTCTGCAGCGGGTTTGCTGCTGACGGCGCGGCAGTATCCGGTGCATTTTGGCCGGCTGTTTGCCGCGCAAAACGGCATTCTGGGCGTATTGAATGAAGCGTTGATCGATACCGCCGTGCTTAGCCAGCGTGAGCTGCAGCAGCTGAAGAACACCCCGGGCGGTGCTTTTGGTTCCTGCCGGCATAAACTCAAAACCGACAGCGAGCTGCGTCGGCTGCTGGCCGTGTTGCAGGCGTGGGATGTGGGCTACTTTTTTTACAATGGTGGGGGCGATTCGGCCGATACCTGCCTGAAAGTGGCAGAGCTAGCGCGCGCGGCCAATTACCCTTTGCAGGCCATTCATATCCCCAAAACCATTGATAATGATCTACCGCTGACCGATTGCTCGCCTGGTTTTGGCTCGGTGGCCAAATATGTGGCCACCAGCGTGCGCGAGGCGGGGCTGGATGTGGCCTCGATGGCGGCGAGCTCAACCAAAGTCTTTGTGCTGGAAGTGATGGGCCGCCATGCCGGCTGGATCGCCGCGGCCAGCGCGCTGGCCAGCCGCCACGATGCCGAACCGCCGCATCTGATTTTATTGCCGGAAGTGCCGTTCGAGCGGGCGCGTTTTGTGGCCGCCGTTGAAGATACCGTGGCCAGGTATGGCTATGCAGTGATTGTCGCGGCTGAAGGTGTGAAGGATACCCAGGGGTTGTATCTGAGCGAAGCCGGTGGCAAAGACGCGTTCGGCCATGCCCAGCTCGGCGGGCTGGCCCCTAATCTGGTGGAGATTATCAAAGCTGCGACTGGCTTTAAATGCCACTGGGCGGTCGCTGATTATCTGCAGCGCGCGGCACGGCATATCGCCTCTGCTACCGATGTGCAGCAAGCGTTTGCTGTGGGGCAGGCCGCCGCCCAGTTGGCGGTGGCGGGGCAAAATGAAGTGATGGTCAGTATCGAGCGCCTGAGCGATGAGCCCTACACCTGGGAAATCGGCGCGGTGCCGCTGGGCATGGTGGCCAATATCGAAAAACCGCTGCCAGCGGAGTTTATCAGCGCGGATGGCTTTGGTATTACCCCTGCCGCGCGCCGCTATTTGCTGCCGCTCATCCAGGGCGAGGCGCCGCCGGCCTTTATCGATGGCTTACCGGACTATGGCCAGTGGTCGTGGGTGACAGAAGGCGCTAAACTACCCCCGTATCGCCCATAAGGCGGCTACCCACCTAGCATAGCGGTCCATACCCCATGGAAAAAATCCTGTTTGAAATTCTAAGTACCATCCTGGCCACCATCTCGGCGCTGTTACCCATTGCCAACCCCTTGATGACCGTCGCCATTTTGCCGGGCCTGGCGGCGCATTTATCCGATGCCGAGCGTGACGCCCAAGTGAAGCGCGCCTGTATCTATATGGCCGCCATTCTGGTGACCTTTTTGCTGGCCGGCGCGCTGATTATGGATTTTTTCCAGATCTCGATTCCCGGCCTGCGCATTGCCGGTGGCCTGATCGTGAGTTATTTCGGTTTTGATATGCTGTTTGCCGAGCCGCACGACCCCGCCGCCAATAGCACCCCGGGTAAGCGCGATATTTCCTTCACCCCGCTGGCCATGCCGTCCTTGTCGGGCCCCGGCTCGATTGCGGTGGTGATCTCGATGTCATCAGGGGTACACGGCCAGACCGCTTTGCCGATCTGGTTAGGTTATCTGACGGTGGTGTGCGGCATTTTGCTGGTGGCCTATATCGCCTGGATTACCCTGCGCGCCTCCAGCAAGCTGTACCGGTTTCTGGGCGAGGATGGCATTAACGCGATTTCCCGCATCATGGGCTTTTTGCTGATCTGTATCGGGGTGCAATTCATCATCAACGGCGTTGGTGGCCTCTTGCACGACCCGCATTTCTGGCCGCACGCGGTCAGCCGCTAAAAATAATTAACGGCGCCTCGGTGCCGTACAGATTGATGACAAACCCCACTCGCAAAGCGAGGCTCCCCTCAAGGAGGGGACGGGAGGGGTGGGAATAAAACATAAAGTCTGCAGATTTAAACCCTTATTTCCTAGGCTCGGCTTTGCCGAGACTTGAAAATCGTGGTTTTCCACTTTGTCAGCAGCAAAAACGGCGCCTCGGCGCCGTTTTTGCTGTGCTGGCGGCTTAAATGGCGGCCCAGCGCGCCACCTGGCTGGCAATTTGCTGTGCGGCATCTGGGGCCAAGCAATCCAGCCGCAGCACATCATCCATACCGCGCAACCAGGTGAGCTGGCGTTTACACAGCTGGCGCGTGGCCACGATGCCGCGATAGCGCATCTCGGCGTAGTCGCATTCGCCGGCCAAGTGTTCCCACATTTGCCGGTAGCCCACGCAGCGCATCGAGGGCAGCTCGATATTGAGCTGGTATTTCTGTTGCAGGGCACGCACTTCATCGGCAAAACCATTCGCCAGCATCAGGTCATAGCGTTGGGCAATGCGTTCGTGCAGCACGCCGCGCTCGGAAGGCTCCAGCGCGATTTTCAGCAGGCGATAGGGCAAGGCCGCCGCGCCAGGCTCGGCCAGAATCGCTGACATGGGCCGCCCAGCCAGTAGGCAAATTTCAATCGCCCGCTCAATCCGCTGGGTTTCGCTGGGCATCAGTCGAGCCGCAGTGGCGGGGTCGAGCGCGGCGAGCTTGGCGTGCATATGCACCCAGCCATGGGTGTTGGCCTCGTGCTCCAGTTCAGCGCGCAAGGCCGGGTCAGCAGGCGGCAGCTCGTGCAGGCCATTTTGCAGCGCATTGAAATACAGCATAGTGCCGCCGACCAGCACGGGCACTTTGCCGCGAGCGCTAATTTCGGCCATCAGCGCCAGCGCATCGGTGCGAAACTGCCCAGCGGAATAGCTCTCTTCCGGGCTAATGATATCCAGCAAGTGATGCGGGGCGCGGCGCTGCTCCTCGGCATCGGGTTTGGCCGTGCCGATGTCCATATCCTTAAACACCAGCGCCGAATCAACCGAGATCAGCTCCACCGGCAAGCCCGCTTCCACCAGCGCAATCGCCGCTGCGGTTTTACCGCTGGCTGTGGGGCCCATTAAAAAAATCGCGGGGGGAAGTGCGGCTGACATTATTGGCCTCGCATAAAAAGTTTATCCAGATCATGCATCGACAGGCGAAACCACGTTGGGCGGCCGTGATTGCATTGGCCTGAGCGCTCGGTGGTTTCCATTTCGCGCAGTAGGGCGTTCATTTCCGGGATGGTGAGGGCGCGATTGGCGCGCACTGATCCATGACAGGCCATGGTGGCCAGCAGCTCGTTGCGCCGGCCGGCGAGCACTTGCGATACGCCCACCATGCGGATATCGCGCAGCATGGCTTGCGCCAGCTCCACCGGGTTGGAGTGTTGCAACAGCATCGGCACTGCGCGCACCGCCAGTTGGGTGGGCGAGGAGACGGATAATTCCAGCCCCAGCGCGGCCAGCTCGACACCGTGATCTTCGACAGTGGCCACATCGAGTTTATCGGCGCTAAATACATGCGGGATCAGCAGCGGCTGCATCGGCATGGCGTGCAGATCAAGGGCCGTTTTGAGTTTTTCGTACACCACGCGCTCATGCGCGGCATGCATATCGACCACGATCAGGCCGTCTTCGGCCTGGCTGAGAATATACACGCCATGCAGCTGAGCCAGCGCAAAGCCCAGTGGTGGGATCGCGGCATCATCGGCGGCGGGGATGGCCTCGCGGCGGGCAGCGCCGGCCGGCAAATAGGCATCCACGCTGCGGGCGGCCACCGGGCGCTGGGCTGCCAGTTGCTGCATCCAGGCGGGTTTGTCGCTACTGGCTACGCTGCTGGCTGTGGCTTCAGCGGGCGCTCCGCCGGCGCGCAAATCGCCAAAAAGCTGGTCATACAATGCCAATGGCGCTGCGCTCACTGTGGGCGAGGCGGCGGGGCTGGCCTGATAGCGGGGTGGATTTTCCTGTGCGAGCCGCGTGGCTGGCTCGCTGGGCATCGGTAGCGGCATCGCCTGCTGATGGCGGTAGGCGTGTTGCGCATAATCTTGCGGCTTCATTTCGCCTTGGGGTATGTCTACCTTAGCTATGATTTCTCCGGTTTCTGGGTCGATACCCTCCGGGGTATTGCTGGCGCCGGCCGTGGTTTTGGCCAGCGCCTTGGAGAGGCTGGTAAACAGAAAGCGATAGACGGCCTGGCTTTCGCGAAAGCGCACCTCGATCTTGGTGGGGTGCACATTGACATCCACGCCTTCGGGGTCGAGCTCCAGAAACAGGCAAAACGCCGCATGCAGATTGTGATGCAGTACGTCGCGATATGCTTCGCGCAGCGCGTGCTGTACCACTTTATCGCGCACAAAGCGGCCATTCACAAAAAAGAACTGCGCTTCGCGGCTGGATTTACCCAGCGTTGGCGAGCCGGCGATGCCATACAGCCGCAGGCCTTTGCCATCGGCGCCAAAGCCTTCGTCCACCATGATGCCGGTGTTGACGAATTCTTCGCCAATAATCGCCGCCGCGCGGCGGGCCAGATCGCCGGCGGGCCAGCGCTGCTGGGCGCGGCCATTGTGCAAGGTGGTAAATGCCACGCTCGGGTTGGCGAGCGCAATCCGCTCGATCATGGCGGCGCAGTGGGCGTATTCGGTGGCGTCGGATTTGAGAAATTTCTTGCGTGCCGGCACCTGATGATACAAATCGTGCACTTCAATCGTGGTGCCCGCGGCCAGCGCGGCCGGCTCCGGCTCAAGTAATCGGCCATGATCGGTCTCAACGCGCCAGGCATGTTTGGCCAGCTGGCCGTCTTCACTGAGCCGGCTGGTGAGGGTCAGGCGTGACACCGAGGCAATCGAGGCCAGCCCCTCGCCGCGAAAGCCCAGCGTACCTACGCGGGCCAGATCGTCCATGCTGGCGATTTTGCTGGTGGCATGCCGGTGCAGCGCCAGCGCTAGCTCGTCTTTGGCGATGCCGCAGCCATCGTCAATCACCTTGATCAGCTTGGTTCCGCCGCCGTGCAGCTCGATTTGCAAGCTGCGGCTGCCGGCATCGATGCTGTTTTCCAGCAATTCTTTCAGTGCCGAGGCGGGGCGCTCGACCACTTCGCCGGCGGCAATCTGGTTGACCAGATGGTCTGACAATAACTGGATACGTGGCATGGCGAGGGATGTTCTAAGATGAAGCTAGGCAGGCTGCCAGTATACCAGCCGGGCCGGGGATCAATCAGCAAACAAGGTGTGCGAGCATGTCGATGAAAAAAATCAGCTGTGTGATCGTTGACGATGACGCGATTATGCGCAATTTGATGGCCAGCCTGCTGCGGCGGCTGGAATTTAATGTGTTGGCCGATCTCGGACAGGGGCACGAGGCGCTGCGCATTTGTATGGATCGCAGCCCGCAGCTGGTGCTGCTGGATATCAATCTGCCGCAAACCGATGGCATGGAATTACTGCCGCAATTACTGCACCTCAATCCGGCGCCCAAGGTGATTATGGTGAGCGGTGAGGCCACGGGCGAGAAAGTGCGCGAAGCTTTGGCGCTGGGCGCGAGCGGCTTTGTGGTGAAACCCTTCACCCCGGCCCGCCTGCTGGATGCCATCAGCAAGGCGATGGGAGTGAAGATCGAGATGTAGTGGTTTGCTGGGTATTGCGCTGCCAGCCTTTCATCTATTGGCTTTCAACGCTATACCCTGCTTATTGCTGCGCCAGCTTGGTGCGCGACAAGGGCGGGTTCTTCGCAAAATAGCGTTTGATCCCGCGAAACAGCGCTTGCGCCATTTTTTGCTGATAGTCTTCGTCGATCAGCTTTTTCTCTTCTTCCGGATTGGAAATAAACGCCGTTTCCACCAGCACCGATGGAATATCCGGCGCCTTGAGCACCGCAAAGCTGGCCTGCTCAACATTGGGTTTGTGCAGGCGATTAATCCCGCCCAGCTCGCCCAGCATCACTTTACCGAGCTTCAGGCTGTCGTTGATGGTGGCGGTGGTGGTGAGATCCAGCAGCGTGCGGCGCAAATCTTCCGCGCCCGATTTAATTTTCACCCCGCCAATCAGATCGGCATCATTTTGCGTTTGCGCGAGCCAGCGCGCCGCGGAGCTCGAGGCGCCGCCTTCCGAGAGCGCAAACACCGAGCTGCCATTGGCATCGGGCCGGGTAAAGGCATCGGCGTGAATCGAGACAAACAAATCGGCCTGCACCGCGCGGGCTTTTTTCACCCGTACGCCCAGCGGTACAAAAAAATCAGCATCGCGCGTCATCACCACGCGGAAATTCGGCTCGTTTTGCAGTAATTCGCGCAGTCGCTTGGCAATCTGCAGCACCACGGTTTTTTCATGCGTGCCCGATGGCCCTACCGCACCGGGGTCTTCGCCGCCGTGGCCGGGGTCGAGCACCACCGTGATCAGCCGATCAACTTTCAGCTTGTCGCGATCCACGCTGTCGTTAGCGCGGGTTTTCTCGCCCTGGCTGGCCTTATTGTCGGCGGGCTTGGCCTCGGCGGTTTTGGTTTCGCCGGCTTTGCTGGCTTGGCTGGCAGATTTGTCCGGTTTGTTAAAGGCCGGCGGATTAGGGTCGGTTTTGAGCTGGCCGTTGTCGTTCAAAAAGGCCAGTAGCTCGTCGGTTTGCACCGCCGGATACAGATCGATCACCAGCCGGTTTTTGTATTCGGCCACCGGATCAAGGGTAAAAATCTGCGGTTTGACTTCGGCTTTGAGATCCAGCACCAGCCGCACTACGCCGGGCTTATTGCGGCCCGCGCGCAAAAGCTTGATATAGGGGTCGTTGTCGCCGACTTTGCCGGCCAGGCTTTGCAGCTCGCTGTTTAAATCCACGCCTTCCAGATCGACCACCAGCCGCTCTGGGTCTTTGAGCGAAAACTGCTTAAAGCTCAGTGGCGCATTCGATTCAATGGTGACGCGGGTATAGGCATTGGCCGGCCACACCCGCACGGCGATCACGCTGGCCGCTGCGGCGGCGAGCCCCACTGGGGTCACCGAGAGCAGCAGCGTGCCCGCCAGCGTGCGCAGCACGGCACGGCGAGCGAGCGGGGTTTCGCTCAGGGCGCTGGTGAATGAGGGTGTAACTTGTTCTGACATGCCAAACCTAAAGTAGTGAGCGCGCGCAGGGTGAAGCGCCGGCCTGCGCCTTCCGGGGTCAGGGTAATGATCCAGTCGGGGGCGGGTAATTGGCCCTGGGCTTTATCCGCCCATTCGATCAAACACACCGAGTCTGGATTGAAATAATCACGGAAACCGGCGTCTTCCCACTCGCTTGGATCATTAAACCGATACAAATCAAAGTGATAAAAGTATAAGTTAGAAATTACATAAGGTTCAACCAAGGTATAGGTGGGGCTTTTCACACGCCCCGCATAACCGAGGGCCCGCAGCAGGCCGCGGGTGAGGGTGGTTTTGCCGGCGCCGAGGTCGCCTTCCAGAAAGATGGTCATGCCGCCCGCCAGGGCTGGGGCCAATTGCTGGCCGAGCGCCAGCGTGGCGTCTTCATCGCTTAAAAAACCAGAGAAGGCGGTATCATTGTGCGTATGCATGCATCGAACCCAATGGATTATCAGGCGCTGGCGACTCGGATTAAAGAGTGGGCCAGCGAGCTTGGCTTTGCCCGCGCTGCGATTACCGGCGTGGATTTAGCACACGCCGAAACCGGGCTGGCCGACTGGCTGGCGCGCGGGTTTCATGGCGAGATGGATTATATGGCAAGGCATGGTTTAAAGCGTGCCCGACCGGCAGAATTAGTACCAAATACCGTGGCGGTGATCAGTGTTTTCATGCCGTATCGCGCTGGAGGCCTTGATCCACATGCCGTGCTGGCCGATACCGAGCGGGCGTATATCTCGCGCTATGCTTTAGGTCGAGACTATCACAAGGTGCTACGTAATCGCTTACAGCAATTGGCCGACCGGCTGGCGGCGCAGATTGGCCCCTTTGGACATCGGGTGTTTGTGGATTCGGCGCCGGTGCTGGAGGTTGAGCTGGCCAAGCAGGCGGGGCTGGGTTGGCGTGGCAAACACTCTTTATTGCTCAATCGCGACTTTGGCTCGTTTTATTTTCTGGGCGAACTATTTACCGATTTACCGCTGCCGCCTGATCCGCCGTTACCGAAAGAGCATTGTGGCAACTGCACGGCCTGTATCGACGCCTGTCCGACGCAGGCGATTGTGGCGCCGTATCAGGTGGATGCGCGGCGCTGTATTTCCTACCTGACCATTGAGCTGAAAGGCCCGGTGCCGCTGGAGTTTCGCCGCGCCATCGGTAATCGCGTGTATGGTTGCGATGATTGCCAGCTGGTGTGCCCGTGGAACCGCTTTGCCGCCACCAGCGCCGAAACCGACTTTGCCATTCGCCATGGTCTTGATGATGTGACGCTGCTGGCATTGTTTGCCTGGAGCGAGGACGACTTTAATACCAAGATGGCCGGTAGCCCGATTTACCGCATTGGCTATGCCAAATGGCTGAGTAATCTGGCGCTGGGCCTGGGTAATGCTACCCCCAGCCCAGCCATCGGCGCGGCATTGGCCGCACGAGCGGATGACCCTAGCCCGCTGGTGCGCGAGCATGTGGCTTGGGCTTTGCAGGAAGGTGGGTATGTAGCTAAAGGCTTTTAGTTGTATGGCCTGTGGCTAGATACGGTGCGGGGTATTAGTCTTTGCGCGACTCGCGGCCATAGCAGGCCAGTACATCATCAATAGTTAGCAGCGCCTGACTAATCTGCAGCGGCTTACTCAGATAGGCGACAAAACCACTGGCCAGTGCGTCGTTAATTTGCTCGGGCAAGGTGTTACCAGAGAGCGCCACGCAGGGGATATCACGGGTGCTGGCATGATTTTGCAGCTGGGTGTAAATGCTTTGCCCGGTGCCATCGGGGAGCTGCTGGTCAAGCAAAATCAGATCGGGTTTGAGCTGCTTGGCCATGGCGATGCCATCTTGCCCGGTTTTGGCCACATACACATGGTATTGCGGCCGCTGTTTGAGCAGCACATTTTGCAGCAGCTTTTGCGACAGCAAATCGTCTTCGATATACAGCAAGGTGCGGCTGCGATCATCGGCCGGGGCGGTGATGATGCTGGCCTGCGCCTTAAATGGCTCCGCGCCTGGCAGTTCGATCCAGAAAGTACTGCCCACATCCAGTTGGCTGCTGACGCCGACTTGCCCTTGCATCAGTTGCGCCAGCTTGCGGGTAAACGCCAGCCCGATGCCAGTGCCCTCGATCCGATCCAGGTGCGAACCGACGCGGTTAAAGGTGGTAAACAGCTGCGCCTGATCTTCTTCGGCAATCCCAAGCCCGGTATCGCGCACATTGATGCGCCAGCCGTGCTCGCCCGCGCGCTCCACCTGAATATCCACCCGCCCGCCTTGGCGATTGTATTTAATGGCGTTCGAAATCAGATTGAGCAGCATTTGCCGCAGCCGGCGCTCATCGGCCAGCACCGTGGCGGCGGGTAGCGCGGCGGCGCTGAGCGTCACCTGATTATCCCGCGCCAGCAGCTGGGTGAGATTCAGGCATTCCTGAATACAGGTGGGCAGATTGATGGGCTCTAGTTTGAGCTTAAGCTTGCCCGCCTCGATACTGGCCAGATCCAGCACTTCATTGATTAATTCCAGCAAATGCCGGCCGGCCTGATGGATATAGCCACCCAGCACCTGATGCTCATTGCCGCTGTCGTTTTCAATCACCTGGGCAAAACCCATCATGGCATTGAGCGGGGTACGCAGCTCGTGGCTCATGTGGGCGAGGAAATCGGATTTGGCCTGATTGGCTTGCTGAGCCTGATCGCGGGCTTCGCGCAGCTGGGCTTCGATGGCTTTGAGTGCCGAAATATCATGCAGGCAAAACAGCCGGCCGATCGGCGCATCGCGGTATTGTTGCGGGCAGCTGGTGATTTCATACACTCGCCCATCGCGCAGAGCAAAGGTTTGCTGCTCGCTCACAAACGGGTCGTGATAAAGCAGCCGCAGCCAGTCGTCAAAGCGACGCGCGTCGGGTAATTGCTGTTTGAATTCGCTTAAGGGTTGGGCAAACAGATCGGGCAGACGCTGTTCAATCGGCCAGACTTGCAGCAGGCGATGGTTGTAATGCTGGATAACGCCATCCAGATTGGTAACCAAAATGCCATCTACCGTGGATTCCAGCGTGGCGGCCAAGAGGGCGCTGGTTTTGTCGCTTTCTTCTTCCAGTTTTTTGCTGGCGCTGATGTCTTGCACCGAGATAATGCACACCGGCCCATCGCCGCTATCCACCAGGCGGATGGTTTTACTCACGCTAAACAGATGCCCTTGCGCGTGGCGGTATTCGCCTTCGACGCGGGTGACTTCCTGTAGCCCGCATTGGCGCACGTCTTCCCAGAAAAACACATCCTGCAGACCAACTTCGATCTGGCTGATCGGCAGGCCCAGCAAGGTGCTCAGCGGATAACCGAGCAGGCTTTCGCAGGCCGGGTTGGCGGCCACGATGACTTCCTGCTGCGGGTCCACCGCCAGAATGGCGATCGCACAATAATCACTCAGCAGGTGTGGGGCGATCATGCTTGGGGCTCGCTGGGGCTAAAGTAATACGTCATCCGTTTGCGCGGATTCAGGTAGCTCAGCACCGGCCGCGCCAGCTGGCTGGCTTTAAGCGCCTTGCTGATATTCAAATCCGGATGACGTTCCAGATCCAGCACCATGGCCTGCTCGGCCGGGATAGACGGATCATAAACCAGCACTTGCGGCTTTAAGGGGCGCGAGGCATTCACTGCCACCACCAGCCCGTAATATTCATTGGATAACTGCACCAGTGTGCCCGGCGGGTATACGCCCAGGCTGCGAATCAGCATATTCATCGCCGCCGGATCGAATTTGGGCTTTTGCTGGGCAAACATCAGCGATAAGCCCTCATGCGGCGTGAGCGAGGTGGCCGGATTGATTTTATTGCAGTGATTGTCGTAGGTATTCACCACCGCCAGAATCCGCGCCAGCGGGTGGATTGAATCAATGCCCAGCTGCTTGGGGTAGCCACTGCCATCGCAGTGCTCATGATGCTGGGCGATAATCAGCTGCGTTTCGGCATCGAGCCCCGCGCGGCGGGCGGTATCGACGCCCCATTGGCAATGCTGCTCGTAGAGGCTTTTTTCGGCGCGATTGAGAGGCTCGGTTTTTAGCAAAATCCGGTCGGGCACTTCGACCTTGCCGCAATCGTGCAGCAGGCTGGCCAGCGCCAGTTTTTCGATTTGCGCCCGGCTAAAATTCATTTCCCGCGCCAGCATCATTCCCAGTACGGTGGTATTGAGCGAATGAAAATACAGATCATCGCCCAGCGCCTTGTCGTTCATCAGGTGAATGGCAATGTCGTTGTCGGTGAGCAGCGTATCGAGCATGGTGCCCACCAGCACTGTGGCGGCGGTCACACTGTCTTTGGGGTTGCTGTGCACCTCGCGATTGAGCTTGCGCACCGTGCCGGCCGCCGAACTAAAGGCCTTGGTACACTCGGCCAGTAGCGCCCGGCGGCGCTCTTGTTCGAGCTGCCGCTGGCGTTTGGCCGCCATTTCGGCGGCAATGGCCGGGTCGATTTCGATGGGGGCGGCTGCGCTGACCGCCGCGGGCTCGAGCGCCTGAGTGGCTGCTTCAGCCGGGGGGCAATCGCTCTTTTCCGGGCTGTAACGGATTTGTTTCAAGCCAAGATTTTTAATTGTCTTAATTTGCTCGTCAGATTTGAGCTTGAAACTACCGAAAGGGAACGGGTGGTCCATCCAGTTCAGATCCAGATGGATAAACAGGCCGACTTGCAGTTGCTCCGGTGAAATATATGCGGCAGATTCGTCTTGGGGCATGGCCTGGCGGGGGATCTCGGTGGGCATTCAATCGTCTATTAGTATGAGCTAAAAATGTTACTTTTGCAGTGTCGACGGAGCTAGCCACGATGAGTTCGCCAATGATTCATCCGCTGGGGGAGGCCGCGCTGGTGCTGGATGCCGGAGTGAGTGCGCAAACACGCTTGCTGGCCATGGGGTATCTGGCTGAACGCAAATCAAACCGGCTTTTCCAGCTTATACCCGGGGTGGGTAATATCACGATGCGCTTTAATCCGCTGCAGCTGGCAAGCAGCGAGGCGCTGGTGCTGCTGCAAAGCCTGTGGGCGCAAGCCGAAACGGTCAGTTTGCCGCCACCGCGGCAGTTTGAGATCCCGGTGGTGTATGGCGGGGCCGCCGGCCCTGATCTGGCGCTGGTGGCCGAGCATTGTCAGCTCAGCGAAGCGGCGGTGATCGAAGCGCATGCCAGCCCGTGGTATGACGTGCTGTGCATTGGGTTTTTGCCGGGGTTTCCCTATTTGGCGGGCTTGCCCACCGCTTTGCACACCCCGCGGCGCAGTGTGCCCCGGCATCAGGTAGCCACTGGCGCCGTTGGGATCGGTGGTGCGCAGACGGGGATTTATCCTTGCCCCAGCCCGGGCGGCTGGCAGCTGATTGGTCAAACCAGCGTCAATTTGTTTGACCCGACCCGCGCCGAGCCCTGTTTGCTGCGCGCTGGCGATCAATTGCGCTTTGTGCCGCAGGAGGCCTGATGGGACACAAACACATACTGCTGCGGCTGGAAAAAGCCGGCGTACAAAGTACGGTGCAGGATCTGGGCCGGGTGGCCGCGGCCAGCTGGGGCGTGCCGGCCGGTGGCGCCGCTGATCCGCTGGCGCTGCAGCTGGCCAATCTGCTACTGGGCAATCCACCTGAAGCCGCTGCGCTGGAAATCACGCTGGGTGGGCTGCGCGGGCAGTTTGAACACACGACCTCGTTTGCGCTGGCTGGCGCCGATTGCGAAGCGCGACTGGATGGCGAGCGCCTGCTACCCAATGCTGTGTACCGCGCCTGCAAAGGGCAGCAGCTGGTGCTGGGCACGCCGGCGCACGGCATGCGCACTTATCTAGCCTTGCCGGGCGGGCTGGATGTACCGCTGCTGGCCGGTAGCCGCGCTACCTTGCTGCCGGCGGCGCTGGGCGGCTGGCAGGGGCGGCCGCTGCGCAAGGGTGATGTGTTGCGTGGCCTGCGGCGTGATAAACACTGCCCGCCCTGTGCCATGGCCTTGCCGCCCCGTGGGCATATCTTGCGCTATTTGCCCGGCCCGCAGTGGGGCGAGCTGGGGAGTGAAGGCCAGCGTCGCTGGCAACACACGGCCTGGCAGCTCGATCAGCAATCCAACCGGATGGGCTTGAAGCTCAATGGTGCCGAGCTGGTCATGGAAACCCCGCTGCAGCTCCGCTCGCATGCGGTCTTGCCGGGGACAGTGCAGTTGCCGCCAGGTGGCCAGCCGATTGTGCTGCTGGCCGATGCGCAGCTCACCGGCGGCTATCCGGTGATCGCCCAGATTATTCAGGCTGATTTGTGGCGACTAGGGCAGTTGCGCGCCGGCGAGCGCGTGCAGATGCAGCAGGTCGATGAAGCTAGCGCGCTGGCAGCGCTGCGCGAGCAGCAGCAGTGGTTTCGCCGATTGGCCCAAGTGCGGGCTAGCTTGCGCCCGCTGCAGCCAGCGCAAAGCAGCGTAGAATAAGGGCTATGCAGACTCATATTGATTTAAACGCCGATCTGGGCGAGGGCTTTCCGCTTGATGCCCAGCTGATGCCTTTACTCAGCTCGGTGAATATCGCTTGCGGTGGCCATGCCGGCGATGTGGATTCGATGCGCGCCACCGTGCGGCTCGCGCGCCAATATGGCGTGCGCATTGGTGCGCACCCTAGCTACCCGGATCGCGAGCAGTTTGGCCGGCGCAGCATCGATCTGACCGAGAGCCAGCTGGTGTTTAGTCTCACCGCCCAGCTGTGGGCGCTGAAGGCCGTGTGTATCGAAGAAGGCGTCTCGGTGGCGTATGTGAAGCCGCATGGCGCGCTGTATAACGATGCGGCGGCGTCGCGCCCGCTGGCGCAGCAAATTGCGCAAATGATTCGCGAAGTAGACCCCGATCTGGCGCTGATGGGCCTGGCTGGTTCGGCGCTGATCGACGCTGGCCGTGCGGCAGGTTTGCGAGTGATTGAAGAGGGCTTTGCCGATCGTGCGTATCTGCCCGATGGCCAGCTGCAGCCGCGCAGCCAGCCCGGCGCGGTGCTTACTGACCCCACTGCCGTGCTTGAACAGGCGCTGTGGCTGAGCCAGCGCGTTGATTCCCTGTGTTTGCATGGCGACAACCCCGCTGCGCTCGTGCAGGCCCAGCTGATTCGCCAGGCGCTGGAGCAGGCGGGGATCCGTATCGCAGCCGATTATGATCCGCATGCCGGTTTGTTTGTGAGCTAAAGCGCGGCTTAATCCCAGCGCTGAGCGGCCAGCCAGGCGCACAGGCGTGCGCTGAAAGCCGCCGCGCTGCTATCCCACATCATCGCGTGCCCGGCTGCAGGCAGCCGCTCGGCGCTCACGCCCCAGGCTTGCGCGGTGAGTGCAACATCGGACCACGGGATAATATTGTCATGCTCGGCTCCGAGCACCCAGACCGGATAATTCACCGTTTGCGGCCAGTTTTTCCACCATTGCGGCAGCCATAATTCGCCGAGCGCGGCCATCGATTCGGGCTGGGCGCGGCTGGCAAAGGCTTCCACCTGCAGCATGGGGGTTTCTGGCGCGAATAAAAGATGCCGCAGCATCGCGGCATCCAGCTGCGTGGTGTGCCCGAGTGCAAAACCCTGCAAGCCCAGCAGCAATTGCGGATGCACGGTGCTCATGTATTGCAGCGAGCCGGCCAGCCCGTAAGGCGGAATACTGGCCAGCAAAATCAGCGCTTTAGGCGGTGTGGCGCGGGCGATTTCCTGTGCCAGATAGCCGCCCAGCGAATGGCCGAGCAAAATGCAGGGCTCGCCAATTTGCGCCAGTGCCTGCCGCACATCGGCCAGATAATCGCCGAGCTGGTTGTGCGCTAATTCCCAAAAGCCGCTGCTTTGGCCGTGCCCGCGCAGGCTCAGTGCATGGCTGGTGTAGCCGGCAGCGGCGAGCTGGGCTTGCACCCCTTGCCAGCACCAGGCGCCGGCAAAAGCGCCGTGGAGCAGTAAGAGGGGCGGTGCGCCATTGGCTTGGCTGGGTTTAAGGCTAATCAGTTCGAGGTCGGGTGCGGGCATGGTGGGAACAAAAATAAAGGGAAGAATGGGCGCCAGGCGCTTAGGCGCCTTCGCGCGGGCCGGGCAGGCCCGGCTCGAGGCCATCGTGGCGCTGCAGAGCGCGGCTCAGGCGCTGGCCGAGTTTGGCCAGATCCACACTATGCGCCGCGCTGCGCTCGCGGCACCGGCTTTGCAGCAGGCGATTGGCCGGCAAGCGGCCACTGGCCAAGGCATACACAATCCGATTGGCGCTGTGATCGGCGCCGATCGCGAGCGTGGCGCCATGAAAGCTGGTGCGGATGCGCTGGTAATAGCAATCAAAGCGCGGATCACTGCCCCAGAGATTAACCACCAGCACCCCATCCGGGCGCAGTTGGCGACGGCAGGTGTCAAAGAAAGTCTGGCTGGCCAGCCGCTCCGGCATGCCATTGGGGCCGTAGGCATCGATCAATAGCACATCGAAGGGCGCGTGCCGTTCTGGCAGCCAATCGCCCCCATCGGCGCAGCTAATCTGCAGCCGCGGGCTGTGGGGCACAGCAAACTGCGGGGCCAGCGCGATCACGGCCGCGCTGATTTCGGCCACGGCAATCTGGCTGGTCGGTAGGTAATGATGGCAGTACTTGGCCAGCGAGCCACCGCCCAGACCGATCATGCCGATATGGTGGGTATCTTCCTGCAGCAAAACAAAACCAAGCATGCTGCGCGTATACCCCAGGATAAGCTCATTCGGATGTTGTTTATTCATCCGGCTCTGGACGGTTTTTAGATCAAACATCAGCGAGAGCTCATCACCTTCGTCATAGACAAAGGGTTGGCCGGTTTCGCTTTCGGCCAGCAAGCTGGCAAAACTGGGGCTCTGACTCACGGGGCAAGGCCTGAAGGAAGAAGGCTTCACGCTACCGTCGCGCGCGCAGCTTGTCGAGCCTGCGCCCTCGTTTGCCACCCGTGATGCACACTGGCTTGATCTGCGCCAAGCTTGGCGCGGATTCTGCGCCGGCGGCGGCAGAATGCCCGTGCAATGCCTATCACGCCCCGCGCGCGCAAGGTAGAATGGCGGCTTTTGTGGCTGCGGCGTGCGTATGCAAACTTCTTTGCCTTCTCATCCGATTGGGGTGTTTGATTCCGGGGTGGGTGGACTGACCGTGGTGCGGGCCCTGATGGATCGCCTGCCGTTTGAAAACATCATTTACTTTGGCGACACCGCCCGCGTGCCCTACGGCGTGAAATCGGTGGCCACCATCGAACATTACACGCAGCAGATCGCCGATTTTCTGCAGCAGCAGCAAGTAAAAATGCTGATCATCGCCTGCAACACCATGGCGGCGGTGGCGGCGGACAAAGTGCGGGCCAATTCGCCCGTGCCGGTGCTGGATGTGATCGAGGCCGGCGCGCGCAATGCCGTGGCGCATACCCGCACTGGCGGCATCGGCGTGATCGGCACGCCCACTACAATTAATTCCAATGCCTATGCCCGCGCGATTCATCAGCTGAACCCGGCTACCCGCGTGTATTCACAAGCCTGCCCGCTGTTTGTGCCGCTGGTGGAAGAGGGCTGGCTGGATCATCCGGTCACGCGCATGACCGCGCAGGAATACCTCAAGCCGGTGTTCGTTGAATCGATCGATACGCTGGTGCTGGGCTGCACGCACTATCCATTATTAAAACCGCTGCTGCTGGATGTGTGCGGCAACCGCATGCAGCTGGTGGATTCGGCCTTGTCGATCGCGGATCAGACCGCCGAAATTCTCAATAGCAGTGGCCTGGCCAATAACGCCCATCAGCTGCCCGAGTACCGCTTTGTGGTCACCGATCTGCCGGTGAAATTCCAGACCATCGGCGAGCGCTTTCTGGGCCGCAGTCTGGGCAAAATCGAGCTCACCCAGCTCTAAACTTAAGCTCGTGCCCCACGCAACAAAGCCCGCAGCAGCGGGCTTTGTGATTTTATGACATTGTGCATTATTGCCTAGGCGGCGCGGCGGCGGCTTTGGGCCCGATCGAATAAAATACACTCAATGGCCGCACACATCGAATGGGCCTTAAAGACCGAGAAGGCACTCGGGCGTTGGCGAATCAGCGTGTGCAGGCTGTCTTTCAAGACATTCAGTTCACTATCAGGTAACTCATACAGCCAATCGTACGGGGTAGAACCATAATTGGGGCGTGGCATGATCAAACCTCTGTGCAACAACAGCATTAGTAATGACATTGGCTTTCAGCTTGAACCGATTTTGCGCTGATTTGAAGCTGTTGCTGATAAGTGGTTTGGTGTCTTGAATTTGTCAGTTTTGCTGTGGCTGGGGCAGTTGCTGCGCTTGGCATGGCCGGGGTGAATTAATCATGTTGTACGGCATCACCATTATTTTCGCGACTTTATTCGCTGGCGAAGCACTCAGCCGGCTGTTGCAGCTGCCGATTCCGGGGGCGGTGATGGGCATGCTGCTGCTCACGCTGATCGCGATTTTACGCCGTGGTCTGGATCGACGAGTGGTGGATGCCGCCGGCGCCATGCTGCGCTATTTGGGAGTGCTGTTTATTCCGGCCGGGGTGGGCTTGATGACCTTGGGCGACGAAATCGGCCGGCAGGGCTGGGCCTTGCTCGCTACCTTGCTGATCTCCACAGTGATGACCATGGCCGGCACGGCTTGGATGCTGCAACATCTGTTGCGCCGCAAAGACCGGCTGAATAAAAACGCCATTCAGGATGAGCTGCCATGAATACCTTGTGGTTGTTGTGGCTGCAGTTAAGTCATATTCCGGCGTTCTGGATTGCGCTGACCTTATTGGCCTTTGGGATTGGCGATGCGCTGTATGTGCGGGCGGGGGGCTTTCCGCTGCTCAATCCGGTGCTGATCAGCGTGTTATTGCTGATTAGCCTCTTGCTGTTCACCCATGTGCCGTACCCGGTGTATTTTGCCGGCGCGCAGCCCATTCATATCCTCTTGGGCCCGGCCACGGTGGCGCTGGCGATTCCGCTGTATAGCAATTTGCAGCGGGTACGCGATTACGCACTGCCCCTGTTGCTGGCCTTGCTGTTTGGCTGTGTGTTGGGAATCGTCTCGGCGCTGGCATGCGGGCAATTGTTTGGACTGTCGGCCAGTAGCTTGGCCTCGATTGCGCCCAAATCGGTAACCACGCCGATTGCCATGGCGCTGGCCCAGCATGCCGGTGGCAATGTCTCGCTGGCGGCGGGGTTTGTGATTCTGACCGGCATTTGCGGCGCCGTGTTGGCCGTGCCGATTTTCCGCCTGTTGCGCATCGAGCATGAAATTGCCCAAGGCTTTGCGCTGGGGATGGCCGCGCACGGGGTGGGCACATCGCGGGCGATTCAGCTCTCCGAAACCGCCGGTGCGTTTTCCGGCTTGGCGATGGGGCTGAATGGGGTGCTGACCTCCTTGCTGCTCTCGGTGGTGCTGGGCTCTTGGTGGTCGGTTTTTGGTTGATTATTGCTAGGGGTATTGCCGTGAAATCAAAGTATTCAAAGGCGTTTTGGGTAATACGTGCCGGGGTATTTTGTAATATGCCATCGACGTGTGTTGGCTGATGGCTGGCGCGCGCTAGCCGTGCTCTAATGCCAGCTCCGGACGATGGAGGAACAATAATGACAATCCGCATGACCCTGGCGCTAAGCGCGCTCTTACTGTGCAGCCCACTCGTGCACGCGCACGACGAGGCCACCATGGCCGCAATGAAAGCCCCTCATGGCGGTCAGCTGAAAATGGCCGGCTGGTATCACTTTGAACTGGTGCAGCAGGGCCGCAAAGCCGTGCTGTACATCACCGATCACGCGGGCGTGGCCAAGCCCTCGGCAGGCGTGAAGGGGGAGCTGAGCACCGTGAGCAATGGCAAAACCCAAACGCTGACGCTAAGCCCTGCCAAACCCAATCTGCTGCAGGGCCAATGGGCCAGCGCACCGGCGAAGGGTGCTACCATTCAGGCCAAGATCACCTTTCCGGATGGCCGCAGCGAGCAAACCAGCTTTGGCCCCGCCGCCGCGATGGATCACAGCCAGCATCACTAAGATCGCTTTGCGAGTCCCCAGCGCCCACTGTGTGTATGCACAGTGGGCGTTGTTGTTTTACCGCGTTGGTCGCGCAGGAATAGCTGGCATTAGTGCACAAATGGGCGAGTTCCCTCCTTGTAAGGTGGATTCTTACGCAGACTGGTCATGATGGCGCTTGCTACGCTGTGGGCATTCATTAGCTGCGCCCACCGGCGCTATTTTGCTCAGGAGGTGCCCGATGGCCCGTGCTTTACCCATGTGGATGTTGTCAGTGTGTTTATTGGTATTCAGTGGCTGGGCACAGGCGCGCGGTGAGCATGGCGGCAGCTGGGAAAAACTGGCCAGTAAAAATGTGGGTATTCTGGGCGAGCGCGATAGCATTCATGTGAATCGTGGCCCGTATAACAAGCTGCGCCTGAGTGTGCACAAGCGGGCGGTAGAGTTTTCCCGGGTGTTTGTTGAGTTTCGCAATGGCGATCGGATCGAAGTGCCAGTGCGCGAGCGCATCCACGCCGGCGGCCAAAGCCGGGTGATCGATCTGCCCGGCCGCGGGCGCTATATCAAAAAAGTCATTCTCTGGTACAAAACCGCGCCGGGTAGTCTGGAGCGGGCGCAAGTGGCGGTGTGGGCGCGGCGCTAGGGCTGTAGCGGGTGGGTGAATCTGTCATTGTTTTGTGCAGTGCAGCGTGATAGGCTCAAAGCCTTAGTGTTTACGCAAGTGTTTGTTTCAATTGGTTTGCTCAGGTTTGTATTGCCTTAATTTGCACGACTCAGCTCGGAGACGCCCGCATGCCGTACTACTTCGAAGACCTGACGCTCGATCTGAGCGCCGAATACCGCAAAACTCTCACCGAAACTGATGTGGTGCTGTTCGCCGGCCTCACCGGCGACAACAACCCAATGCACATCGATGCCGAATTCGCCGGCCAAACCCGCTTTGGCGAGCGCATTGTGCACGGGATGCTGACCGCTAGTTTTCTTTCTACCGTGATCGGCATGCACTTGCCCGGGCCGGGTTGTATTTACATGGCGCAGAATATCCGCTTTGTAAAACCCGTTCACATTGGCGAAACCGTCCGGGCCACCGCTCGCGTCGTCGAGCTATGGCCCGACAAGCAACGCGCCAAGCTGATTACCGAATGTTTTGTGCGCGATACCGTGGTGCTGACTGGTGATGCGTTAGTGTGGGTGCCCAAACGGCCAGTGGGTTGAGCGTTTGCCAAAATCTTGCTCACCAAGCGCTTAGCGTTCACGGCCCGTTCGTTGCGCGGCTAGTTTGTGCTGTGCGCCGTAGTGCTTAATCCCAATGTGAGCCACGACCGCGTTACCCGCATGTATTAGAATCGCCGCCAATTCTAAAAAGAGCGAGGGGCATGGTATGGCATATTCTCAATCCTGGCGTGATGCATGGTTTGCGCGGGTGTTTTCGCGGCTGGATGTCTTCAAAATTTTATTTGAAGACACGGATATTGAGCGGCGCTATTTTGCGCTTCAGCCTGATTCACGTGTGTTGGTGATTTCAGGCGCGGGCTGTGGCGTGGCCAGTATGCTGGCGCATCGTCCTGCCAGCATTGATGCGGTGGATATGAATCCGCACCATCTGGCGCTCACCGGCCTGAAAGTCGCCGCCACCCGCCAACTCAGCTGTAGCGATACGCTGTATGCCTTGTTTGGTCATGGTCGCCATGCGGATGCGCCACAGCTGATCAATACCTTAACGCAGGAGCTGCCAGCATGGATGCAGCAGTATTGGCGCAAGCATGCGGGCAAATTCAGTCATGATTTTTACCGGCAGGGTTTTTTCTACCGCATTATCGGGACTTTGCATCGCCAGATGCAGCTGGATGCCGACTGGCTGCGGGCTTTAGCGGGGTTGCCGGTGGCTCAGCGTCAGCAACTGGCGGGAGCGCGTTATCGGCAGGTATTGGGCAAAAGCTGGATCCGCGCCGTGGTCGATTCGCCATTACCTTTGCTGGCGCAGGGGATTAATTTCCGCCAGCGTGATCTAAATTTACACAGCAATGCCGCCCAATCGATGGGTCAGGTGTTGCTGAATCTGGTGGATCAGCTTGCCACTACCGATGTGGCGCGCAACTGGATTATCTGGCATTGCCAGTTGGCTCAGTTTGATCATCAGGAGCGAGCCTGTCGGCCGCCGTATTTGCGGCCTGAGTTACATCAGCAAGCGCATGGTGCTCCTACCGCCACTCACTTTCACCGTGAAAACCTGTTTCATGTACTGGGGCGTGCCGCCGCTGGGCAGTGGACGCATTTTGGTCTGAGCGACGCGATGGACTGGATGCCACCTGAAGTGCAACGCCAAGTGCTACAGGAAATCTGTCGCACAGCTGCACCCGGTGCGCGGGTCATCGTCCGCAGTGTGGCGGCAGATGACTTGGTGGCCAAGCTGGGCATGCAAGCCCAGCTGCAGCGACTGGATGCCATTTCCGAGCGTGCCACGGCCGAAGAATGCAGCCGTCTTTACCGGCGCACCGATCTGTATCAGGTGCTGGCATGAGTCACGAACTGGAAGAACACAGGGCGTTTTTAAATCGCTATTACCAGCATGTCCGCCATGTGTATGATCTGAGCCGCAAATTTTTCCTGTTTGGGCGCGACCGGGCTTTACGGGACTTGCTGGCGGGGCAGTGGGAAGATCTGGTCGAAATCGGCGCGGGCACGGGTCGCAATTTACGTTGGCTCGCGCGCCGCCGGCCAGCCCATTACACCGGTATTGATGCCGCGGATGCAATGCTATTGCAGGCGCGCCGGCAAGCTCCAGCTATGCGCTTTCTGCATGGGTTTGCGGAAACCTGCGACATCGCGGGGCTACATGGGCGCGCGCCCGCACGGATTTTGTTTGCCTATTCACTCTCGATGATGCCACAGCCGGCTGCTGTGCTAGCCAATGCGGCCGCTGCCTTGGCGCCGGGGGGGGAAATCTGGATTATCGATTTTGCCGATGCGGCCCATTGGTGGGCGCCGGCACGGCGTGCGCTGCAGCGCTTTCTGACGCCATTTCGGGTTTATCCGCCGCCAGTCAGCCTGTATACCCCGTATGAGACCCGGCTAGAATATGGCCTGGGGCGCTATTATCAGCTGGTGCGGTTGCGGCCACGGTTGGCCAGTTGCCAAGCTTGAATCGCTGGTAGTACATCGCGGCGTAGTTCATCACCCAACAGTAAATCGGCATGGCCATAATCCGCCCTGCAAGCCGCCGCGCGCTGACAGGGTAAAAGAGTGAGCTGCGGCGGCTGGGCACTGCCCGCCGGAAAAGCACGGGCTAGCTCATCGGCCAGCACCTGCGCCCGCGCCGAATAAGGGTTGGCGCCATAAACCAGCAGCACGGGCAGGTCGGCCAGTGCGGCAGGCTGATAGCTGGGTTCGTGACCATCAATCCAGCGCAGTAGTTGGCGTGCCACGCCGATGGGCACGTTATCAAAGGTTTGGGTGATGATCTCGGCAAGGGGAATCTGCTGCAGATTATTAAAGTTCGCCCATTTCTGCCAGCTGGCTGTTTTTTGTAACAGTGGCGCGAGTAAAGCGAGTATAGGATTTAGCCAGCGATAGGGTATGCGGCTAAAGCCGAATATCTGCAAGCCTCGCAGAGTCATACGTGCAGGGGTACTGATGGGGTAGCCGCTTAAATCGACAGGGGCTTCCACTAAGGCCAAGGTGCTTAGGAATGACTGGTTTTCCCCATGTATGAGGTTAAGTGGCCGCTGCTGCGCCAGTGCCGCCAGCCATTGCAAACCGCCCAGCGAAAATCCTACCGCATGCAAAGTCGTGTAGCCGGCAGCCGTGCGTAAGCTCGTGCACCAGTCATGCAGTGCTCTGGCTTGTTCGGCGAGCGTGCAATCGCCAGCCAGTGGCAGCAAATCAATGGTGAAGACATCCATCCCCGCCCCCTGCCAGTGCGCGATCCAGTCGCAATGCGCCCGCAGCGAAAAAGCGCGCGGATGAATCCCAAAGCCGCTGAGCAAAATCACCGCCTCCCGACTTGAGGTCGTGGCGGCTGGGTGACGCCAAAACTGAAACTGCAGTCCGCGCGGCCCGAGTAGCAGCTCAGGGAGAGGTCGGTAAGTATGCTGAGGCACGATGAACAAGGGCCGCTGGTGAAGAATAGGGCATGCTACTGATTGCCGGCAGGACTGGCAATTTGCGTGCCCCGTGCTGCCCTGCTTGAGCGCAAAAAAGCCCCGCACAGGCGGGGCTTGGCTAAATGCTAGGGGCTTACTTCCTCGCGTGCGCCACCAGCACCATTACGGCGGCGGAGGCTAGGCGGGTTTTCACATCATCGGCGCGGCTGGTGAGCACAATCGGAACGCGGGCCCCAAGCACAATTCCGGCCGAATCGGCGGCGGCGAAGTAGCTCATTTGTTTGGCCAGCATATTGCCGGCCTCAATGTCGGGCACGACCAGGATGTCAGCTTGGCCGGCGACTGGCGAGTTGATTTTCTTGGTTTTGGCGGCGGCCATTGAAATGGCATTATCAAAGGCCAACGGGCCATCCAGCTGCGCGCCGTGAATCTGGCCACGGTCGGCCATTTTGCAAAGCAGGGCGGCATCCATGGTGGAGGGCATTTTGTCGGAGACGGTTTCTACCGCCGATAGCAGCGCGACTTTCGGGCATTCAATGCCCAAAATATGCGCCAGATCGATGGCGTTTTGGGTGATATCGACTTTGTCGGCCAGGGGGGGGGCGATATTGATCGCCGCATCGGTCACCAGCAGCGCGCGCTCATACGCCGGCACATCCATCACAAACACATGGCTAATACGCCGCGCACCGCGCAGCCCAGTGCTGCCGCTCATCACGGCCGACATCATTTCATCGGTATGCAGGCTGCCTTTCATCAGGGCGCTGGCTTCGCCGTTGCGACAGAGCTCAACGGCCTTGAGCGCCGAGGCGTGGCTATGCTCGGTGCCAACGATGCGCACGCCGGCCAGATCGACACCGACTTGCTGTGCCAGCGCGCGGATTTTGCCCTCTGGCCCGACCAAAATCGGCACGATCAGTTTCTCATGCGCGGCGGCCATCGCGCCGAGCAGGGAATCCGGGTCGCACGGATGCACCACGGCCGTGGGTACGGCCGGGAGCAGATCGGTTTTGGCGCGTAATTCGGCAAAGACATGATGGGCGCGCAGGGTAAATTGCGGTGCTTCGGCGTATTGGCTGCGCTGTTTTTCGGTGGGGGCTGCCACTTGAATGGGGCCGGAGCAAAGCCGATCGCCATGCTGGTTTTCACACACGGCTTCCAGTGTTACGGTGTGATTGCTGGCGTGTTTTTCACTCACGGTGAGGGTGAGATTGAGAATATCGTCTTCATGCACCCAGCCACTGCTGCGCAGGCCATGCTCGCGGATCAGCGAGCCGGGGCCGGGGAAGGAGTTGGTGGCGGTGGCGGTCAGGAATAAAAACACGCCGGTGGCGGGTACTTTGATCTGGCCTTCTTCTTCCACCTTGCCGCCCATCATGCCCAGCATCTCCACATCGCTGCGGCGAATCAGATGCTGACGGTGATATTGCTGGCCGAGGGCCAGATCAGCAAACAACACATTTTGCGTACTCATGATCAACTCCTGCGGCCCCGGGCCGCCTGCTGTGGCCGGCGCACCGGCCGAGGTTTAGCCCATGATGTTGACGCCACCATCGATATAAAAAGTGGAGCCGGTCAGGCGTTTGGCGCCATCCGAACATAAGAATACCGCCGCGGCGCCCACATCATCGATGTCTACCAGCTCGCGCATTGGCGCTTGCTGGGCGGCTTGCGCCAGCATAGCGTTAAATTCGGGAATGCCGCTGGCGGCGCGGGTCATGATCGGGCCGGGCGATACCGCATGGACACGGATTTTCTTTGGCCCCAGCTCATTGGCGAGGTATTTCACGCTGGCTTCCAGCGCGGCTTTCACCGGGCCCATTACGCCATAATTGGGTACCACGCGCTCGGCACCCAGATAGCTCATGGTGAGTAGAGTGCCGCCTTCGTGCATCAGTGGCTCGGCCAGCTTGCACATGCGGATAAACGAATGGCAAGACACATCCATGGCCAGGGCAAAGCCTTCGGCACTGCTATCCACCACGCGGCCGTGCAGGTCGTCTTTGAGGGCAAAGGCAATTGAATGCACCGCCATATCTAGCTGGCCCCATTGCTGGCGGATTTTGCTAAACACGGCTTCAAGCTCGCCCGGCTCTTGCACATTACATTTTTCCAGAATCGCCGGCTCCAGCTCGTCCAGCAGCGGGGCGATAAAATCGCGGGTGCGCTCGGTTTGGTAAGTGATCGCCAGCTCCACACCCTGGGCTTTTAAGGCCTTGGCCACCCCGTAGGCAATCGAATTGGCATTGGCCAAACCTAGAATCAGGGCGCGTTGCCCGCTCATTGCTGTGCTCATGGTAGATATCCTGTTGATTAAAATGGCGAAAGTGGTAAGCAAGCGCTGGCGCAGTCAGCCGGCATGCTGCACTGCGAGATACTTTGCATGCTAGCCTTTGCCGCCTTGTTGTGCAATGCAATATAACCGGCCAATATGACCAAACCAAGATGGCCACGTCAGGTGCATTGATCCCCGGCCATGTATTACCACTCTCGGCAATAAATCCATAGCTTAGCGCCCGATACGGCAGCGGGTATCTTGGCGTGCAGTGCTTTCGATCTAGATCAAAAGTGCAACTTGTCAGCGGCGGGCGAAGCGGCAATACTCTTGTCGCTGCAATGGAAGGAAAACCCGTGTTTAGTGCTGCCTATCAGGCCCTTATGGCCACTGACCCCCAAGAAAAAATCGCCCTGGTGCAGGCGATTGTGATCCCCGCCGTGCTCCCCATGGCCGAGGCTTTACCGATTCAAACGGTTAACCCACCAGGCCGGCCCGCGCGGCCGGAGCTGGTGCTGCCGGCGAAAGTACCCAAACGCAGCAATTTGCGCCTAACTGAAAACCGCGCCGCCATGCTGCATGCCTTTGCCCATATCGAATTTAACGCGATCAATCTGGCGCTGGATGCCATTTACCGCTTTCGCGAGATGCCGCTGCAGTACTACCACGACTGGCTGCAGGTCGCGCGCGAAGAGGGCTATCACTTTAATCTGCTGTGCGCGCATCTGGCCGATCTGGGCTATCAGTATGGCGACTTTGCCGCCCACAACAGCCTATGGGAAATGGCCGTGAAAACCGATGCGGATGTCATGGCGCGTATGGCGCTGGTGCCGCGTATTTTGGAAGCGCGCGGGCTCGATGCTGTGCCCCCCTTGCAAGCCAAGCTCGGCGCGGTGGGCGATCAACGCGCCTGCGAGATTCTGGATATTATCCTGCGCGATGAAATCGGCCATGTACGCATCGGCAATCGCTGGTTCCACTGGTGTTGCGATCAGCGCGGCCTGGAGCCGATTGCCACCTTTGTTCGCCTGGTACGCGAATACGATGCACCCCAATTTCGCGGCGCGATGAATCATTTGGCGCGGGTGGAAGCGGGCTTTAGCGATGAAGAGCTCGCGCTGCTGGCCACTTTGCGTGAAGGTGAATAATTAAGCTTAAACAAACCGGCAGGACGCGCCTACCGGTTTGCGCACACTTAGCGGACGCTACGCTGACGACGTCGTGCTCCCAAAAGTCCCATCAAACCCAACCCCATCAGGGCATAAGTTTCTGGCTCTGGCACAGGCGCAATACTATTGCGAACATAAATAGTTTCTGGCACCCCTGACAGTGCGCCATTTACGCCATCTGTTACAAGCCCACGTGCGAAATCTTGTGGGTCGACGTGGGTGAAGTTGCTCCAATACTCCGAAGCAAAAATATAGTTGGCGTGATTATTGAACGTGGTCGGATTGCTGATTTGACCTGGGTTGCCAGGCGCAATGAAGTCTGACCAGAGTGGTTTATTCGCCCATTCTTGAACTGTGGCAACGCGCCAGCCTTCAGCTGCGCGATAGCTCGCAGGCTGAATATTGCCTGAGCCCCATTCGTTTGGTGCGATCGGTCCGGCATAAACCCAATCCAGACCAGAGCCTTTAAAGTTTTTCAAAATTACGCTATCCGGAATCAGCGTGTTTGAGTCAAAAATCACTGCATGGGCGGTACTGTGTACACCAATCGCAAGTGCGGCGGCTAAAAGTAGTTGTTTCATTACGGATTTCCATCTGTTTGATTAATAAAAAGCCCCGACTTCAGCGTGAAGTGCGGGGCTCAATTATGTTATTTTTATTTCAAACTTATGTCTGTGACCTTGCTTTCCCTGTCTTTTTTCTGTCTCGGATTAGAAGGTCGTCTGTTCACTTTTGCGCGACTTTCTGTCCGGTCGGGTTATCCCAGTCGTAATAGCCTTTCCAAGCGTTGTAGACCAGATTGGGGTATTCCGGCCGGCCGAGGCTGCCGTTGTAGCGGCCGAGCGCCCGAAAGAGATCGCCGTTTTCGATATCCAGATAATGGCGCAAGATGGTGCAGCCATAGCGCAGATTGGTGTTCATATCGAATAGGCTTTGGTCGGGCGTGCCGATGGCGCGTTGCCAGAAGGGCATCACCTGCATCAGGCCGCGTGCGCCCACCGGGCTGATGGCGTAGCGGTTAAAGCGGCTTTCGATGTGAATCAGCCCCAGCACCATTTGCGGGTCTAGCCCGGCGCGGGTGGCTTCGTATTGAATGGCGGTGAGTAATTTGCGGCGGACAAATTCATCGGGAATGCGCGATTTTAACCGCTCGGACATCTCATCCAGCCAGGCTTCCCCTTCGGCTTTATTGGCAAACATCAGGCGTGGCTCGATGCGATCGGCAATGCTGCGGCGCAGGCTGGTGGCTACCGAGTCCGAGAGAAATTCCTCGCGCTGTGCGCCGGCATGGGCGGCGCCGGTAAGGAGGGCAAGGCAAAGGCTAAGGGGGAGAGCGAACTTCAACATCATGAATTTGCAACCAAAATTACTGTCGCCATTGTGGCGGCTGATGGCGCTAGGGTCAATCGCTGCACGCCCCAGTGTGAGCCAAACGGCAATCTGGTGCCCGAATGCAAACAGCCCATACGCGGGGTATGGGCTGTTCAGGCTTGCTAGGGGTATGGCTTGCAATGGCTTTCAATGATTGGCCTGGCAGGTTATACCCCGGCGGGTACTTAGGCCAGTTGCTGCTGGATAAAGCTCAGTGCTTCGCCCACAGCGATTTTTTGCATTTCACCGGCGCGGCGGGCCACGTATTCGACTTCGCCATTGGCCAGCGCTTTGTCACCGACGGTAATGCGATGCGGAATACCGATCAATTCCATATCGGCAAACATCGAACCCGGCCGCTCGTTGCGATCATCCAGCAGTACTTCGATGCCGGCGGCACTAAAGTCGGCATACAGCTGCTCGGCGGCGGCTTTGACGGCGTCTGATTTGTGGTAACCCACTGCCACGATGGCCACGGCAAATGGTGCCATCGCTTGCGGCCAGATAATGCCGCGCGCGTCGTGGTTTTGCTCAATGGCGGCGCCCACAATCCGTGATACGCCAATGCCATAGCAGCCCATTTCCATTGGCGTGAGCTGGTTTTGCTCGTTCAGGAATTCGGCTTTCATGGCTTGCGAGTATTTGGTGCGCAACTGGAAGATATGGCCGACTTCAATCCCGCGGCACAATTCCAGCACGCCGCCTTTGCCATCCGGGCAAACGTCGCCGTTCACCACATTGCGGATGTCTGCCACCACTGCAGGCTCGGGCAGATCACGGCCAAAGTTCACGCCGGCCAGGTGGAATTTCGGCTTATTCGCGCCGCAGACAAAGTCGCTCATCACAGCCACGGTGCGATCGGCAATCACGCGAATGTTCGCATTGATGCCAACGGGGCCGATAAAGCCGGGTGGGCAGTTCAGATTGCTGCGGATTTCTTCTTCAGTGGCGAAGCGGAAATCGAGCATGCCATCTACTTTGCCGATTTTCACTTCGTTCAGATTATGGTCGCCGCGTAGCAGGGCCAGCACAAACTCGCCGGCGGTGGTCACCAGCGCAATGGCTTTCACTGTGCGCTCGATGCCAATGCCGAGCAGAGCGGCCACGTCTTCGCAGGCGGTTTGTTTCGGGGTGTCTACTTCGCGCAGCGCTTCGCTGGCGGCCGCGCGTGGGGCGGCGGGCGGCAGTGCTTCAGCCAGCTCCACGTTGGCGGCAAACTCAGAAGTCGGGCAGTAGGCCAGCAAATCTTCGCCGGCATCGGCCAGGACATGGAATTCATGCGAGCCATCACCACCAATGGCGCCGGTATCGGCGGCCACGGCGCGGAACTGGAGGCCCAGGCGGCTAAACACGTTGGAGTAGGCGCCGTACATCACTTTGTAGGTGTCTTGCAGCGAAGCCAGATCCGCGTGGAAGGAATACGCGTCTTTCATCATAAATTCGCGTGCGCGCATTACGCCAAAACGTGGGCGGATTTCGTCGCGGAATTTGGTTTGCACCTGGTAGAAATTCACCGGCAGCTGTTTGTAGCTTTTGATTTCCGAACGCGCGATGTCGGTGATGACTTCTTCGTGGGTTGGGCCAAAACAGAAATTACGCTCGTGGCGGTCGGTGATTTTCAGCATTTGCGGGCCGAAGACATCCCAGCGGCCGGTTTCTTGCCACAGCTCGGCCGGTTGCACGGCGGGCATCAGCAGCTCTTGGGCGCCGGCTTTGTTCATCTCTTCACGCACCACGCTCTCTACCTTGCGCAAGACGCGCAGACCCAGAGGCATCCAGGTATACAGGCCCGAGCCCAGCCGTTTGATCAGGCCCGCGCGCAGCATCAGCTTGTGCGAGAGCAGTTCGGCCTCGGAAGGCGCTTCTTTCAGGGTAGAGAGAAATAAGTGTGAGGTGCGCATAATGGCAAAATCCAATAGAGAAGAGGGTCGTGGCCCCGGCAAAGGGGCCATTTTAGCTGATTGGCGCTGATTATTCAGTACGCTCGGCCGCTTCACCCTGGGCGCGTTCGGCTTCCAGACGGGCGATTTCGGCGGCTTTTTGCTCGGCGCGTTTGGCGGCAAATTTCGGGCGCAGCAGATTCATCAAAATAATGTCGCGACCTTTCATCAAAGCCAGCAGCCACACCACCAAAATTGCCGCGTACGACCACGAATCATTGCGCAGGCCCGGCGCCAGCGCCGCCATCAGCGGGTTGAGGGCAAACTGCACGCTGCCCAATACCACCAGCAGCAAAATCACCGTCGAGATGGCGCGCTCACGCAGGAAAGTCCCGCGCAGCAAAACGCGCTGCTCCCAGGCCGAGAGGCCAGCTAATTCAGGAACGGAATCCGGGCGGAAATAGAAGGTCATAACGCTGTTATCCAGTTAACACATTGGCGGGCAATGTTACGGGAAAGTGCATATAAAGCAAGCCCGTACTTCCCGTTTGGCCGCCTACGTGGTATCTGTTAGGCCATAACAAGGAGACGAAATGATGTCACATGCTTTACGCCCGCTTGTGCTGGGTTTCAGTCTGGCCCTGCTGACCGCGCCAGCCAGTTTTGCGGCCAAAAAAGCCAGCGCCCCGGTCAAAGCCGCCAGTAGCGCCAGTGCCGTGGCGGTCACGCCAGCGCAGCCGCCACTGGGCAATGCGCAATTTATGCTCAATCAGTTCAACGAGATTTTGCTGCCAGCGCAAAATGCGCTGGCGACGGCGGCCGCCGGCCTGCCGGATGCGACCCGGCGCTTCTGTGCCGCCAGCGCGGCAGACAAGCCCGCGGCGTTTAGCGCGCTGCAAGCGCAATATGTCGCCACGTTGCTCGCTTGGCGGGCAATCGAAGTTGCGCCGATTGGCCCCAGCGCCGACCCGGAAGTGGGCCAGCTGATGGAAGGCGCGAGCCGCGCGCCGGCGGAAATCCTCACCCTCACCAAGTTGCAGCCGGCGGCGCAGATGGTGGATGGTCAGGCGGCGTATGAAGCGAAAAAACTTCCTGCTTGGGGTATGGGCTTCAAAGCTATTGAATCATTGCTTTACACAGATACACCCCAGCAGAGTATTGCCCGGCTGAGTGCGGCGCCGGCTTGCCAGTATTTGCTGTGGCAAAGTCAGGTGGTGAGCTATCAGGGTGAAACGCTGCGCCGCGCCTGGGTAGGGCTCAGCCGCGGGGTGCAATATGATTTGAGCTATCCGCGCACTTACCAGACGCAATATCTCAATCGCCTGATCGAAGGCGTGCGCGAGCTGGCCAGTCAAAAAGTCGGCTTTAACGCCAATGGCTGGCTGGATGCGGCCAGCGGGCAAACGGTAGCCAGCTTGCAGGCCAATGTGGGCGCGCTGGCGCGCTTATTGCGCGGCAATCCGGTGGGACTGGAAGAATTTGTCACCAGCCGCAACGATGCCGAGCTGTGGCGCAAGGTAGAAGTGCCGCTAAGCCGGCTCGAGCTGGCCGCCAGCCAGCTTTCGGCAAGCCCCAGCCGGGATGAGGCTAAGGCCCTCGCGGATGCGGCCAATGCGCTGGCCGATGTGCTGCAGCACGAAGTGGCGCCAAAGATGAGTATTCAAATCGGCAAAAAAGCTCAGTAAAGCAAGCGAGCCAGCGGCGGGCGTGCAGGCGGTGGTGCCCCGCGCGCTGCCGCTGCACCCCGCTGTGCGGGGCGGCTTGAGCTGGCCCGCGTGGGCTGGGCGTTTATTCCAGCGTATCTAGCAGCTGGCCGCCCCAGCCCCAGTTTTCTTCCCGCGTTTCTTCAAAATTGATAATCACGTATTCGCGCGGTTTGCCGGCCACCCGTTCCATGGTGGCGGTCATTTCGTCGACGATTTGCTGTTTTTGCTCGCGGCTGAGTTCGCCTGCTAAACGCACTTGAATATACGGCATGAAAAAGCTCCTGATGGCTAAGGGATGCGTTGCGCGCCGAGTACTTGTCACGGTACGGTCATATTAGCGACTTATGATGCGCGCTCTGTGATGTTTGTGGGAAGACTGCGCCATGCTACACCGATCAATCGCCCTTATGCTGCTTTTGGCGAGCTGGTTGCCCGCCGCCCACGCCGACATCACGGTCGGGATTTTGGTGTCGCGCAATGCCGAGCAAACGCTGGAAGACTGGCAGCCGGTGCTGGACGATATGGCCGCCGCCATCGGCCAGAAAGTGACCGGGGTAGTCACCAGCGATCGCGACGAGCTGCTGCGCAAATTCAAAGACAAGCAAATCCAGGTGGCCCGCGTGGATAACAAGCTGGCGCTCGATGCAGTGGAAACCGCCAATGCGCAGGTGTTTGCGCGCCTGAGCCTGATTGGCAATCTGAACGAATACCGCAGCCTGCTGCTGGTGCGCAAAAACAGCGGCATTGTCGATGCCGATAGCCTGCTCAAACAGCCTAAAACTCTGCGCTACGCTGGCGGTAAAACCGGAACGACTGCCGAATATCTGATTCCGCATTACCATTTATTCTTTAAGCGCAATGTCTTGCCTGAGCAGTTTTTCAAGCAATATCAGCAATTTACCGCAGAGGGTGCTTTTGTAGCGCTGGCGCGTAATCAGGCCGATGTGGCGGTGAGCAATACCTTTGAGCTGGAGCAGCTCAAAGAGAAATACCCGCGCGATTTCGCCCAGATGCGCATTGTGTGGCAATCGCCGCCGTTTGCCTTTGATCCGCTGGTGCTGCGCAATGACCTGAGCAGCAAAGATAAAGCGGCGATCAGTCAGTTTTTCCTCGATTACGGCCGCAAAGGCAATACGGCGCAGGCGCGGCAGCGCTTGTACTATGCCGACCAGCTGGCCGGCTTTGTTAAAGCCGACAACCGCAGCCTGCGCCAAGTGACCGACTTGCAGCTATTTCATGATTTATTCCGGCTCAATTTTGATACGGCTTTAAGCCCGGCGGCCAAAGAGGCCAAGCAAAAAGCCTACTATCAGCGCTTTGATCATCTGGTGGGTTTGCTGGGTGGGGCGAAATAAATCGCCCAGCGGGCTTGACGGGCTGACTGGCCTCATCTAATATGCGCCTTCTCTCGGGGGAGGTTACCCAAGCGGTCAACGGGTCCGGACTGTAACTCCGGCGGCTTAGCCTTCGAAGGTTCGAATCCTTCCCTCCCCACCAGAATTAAAAAAACCCAGCCTTGTGCTGGGTTTTTTGCTTTCTGTCTCCAGACCGCTTTGTCTGGCGAACTGCAATGGACCGGCCTGCTTACCAGTTGCCGCCGCCTAGCAGCGGTGGCTCGGCCATTGCCAGCAACTGCTGTTGCAGCTCTTGCGTGCGCTCTTGCCAGTAGTGCTCGCTGCCAAACCAGCTAAACGCAGCCGGAAAGGCCGGGTCACTCCAGCGGCGCGCCAGCCAGGCGCTGTAATGCAGCAAGCGCAGCGTGCGCAGTGCTTCAATCAGCCGCAGCTCGCGGTAATCAAAATCGGCAAATTCCTCATAACCCGCCAGCAGATCAAGCAGCTGGGTCTGCTGCTCATGCCGCTCGCCCGAGAGCAGCATCCACAAATCCTGAATTGCCGGCCCACTGCGGGCGTCATCCAGATCGACAAAATGCGGGCCGGCTTCGGTCCACATAATATTGCTCAAATGGCAATCGCCGTGCAGGCGCAGGGTTGTGAGCGCGGGCACGGCAGCATAGCACTCGGCTACAGCGGCCAAGGCCTCGCCAGCCACGCGCAGATAATTGGCGCGTACCGCCAGCGGTAAGAGTGGGCAATCGGCCAGAAAGCCCAGCGGCTCCTCACCAAAGCTCGCCAAATCAAGGCTGGGGCGGGCGGCAAATGGCGTGCGCGCGCCGACGGTATGAATCCGCCCTAAAAAGCGGCCAATCCATTCGCGCGTACCGGTCTGATCCAGCTCGGGAACGCGGCCGCCCCGGCGAGGAAATAGTGCAAATTGAAACCCGGCATACGTATGCAGGGTATTGCCCTCTAACTCAATTGGGGCAACGACGGGGATCTCATACCCTGCCAGCTCTAAGCTGAATGCGTGTTCTTCCAAGATCTGCGCGCGGCTCCAGCGTGCCGGGCGGTAAAACTTGGCCACCAGATGGTTGCCCCACGGGCTAGGCTCGTCCAGCCCCAGCTGGTAAACGCGGTTTTCATAACTATTGAGCGCCAGCAAATGGCCGCTGGTGCGCAGGCCCAGCCCATCGATGGCATTCAAAATCACATCGGGGGTGAGCTCGGCATACGGGGGCAGGGTAGAGTCAGTCATGGTCGGGTCGTTTTCAATCATGGCCCGACCATACGGCAAAAGCCGCGGGCTGACCAGTGTTCGCTTTGCGTGGCAGTGTGGGGTTGGCGCTGGCGAGCGGGGCTGGGTTTGGGGATAATTGGCTGAGCAGCTGGCGCGATGCCGCTGCCTTTCGGATAAAGCTGCCCATGCCCCACTCACAAACCGCCCCGGTCGATGGCCGTCTGGCTGATCGGCTGAATCTCGATCTGCGCCAGCAGCGCCAGCGGCTGATGCTGAGCCTACTGTGCCTCGCCCTGCTGGCGATGTTGCTACAGGCGGCCAGTGGCTACCCGCTGTGGCTGGCGCTGAGTTTGCCGACGTTGGCGGTGTTGAGCTTGGGGCGCACGGCGTGGGCGCTACAGCAAGCCGATAGCGGCTGGGAACCCCGTGCCGACTGGCTGGCGGTGGGCTGGTTGCCTCTGCTGGCCACCCTCGCCGTGCTGGCCAGCCCACGGTCATGGTTGCCCACCGAGCTGGTATTGCCATTTATGCTGCAGCCGCAGCTATTACTGATGTCGGGTCTGCGGTTTCGGCCCTATGCGCTGGCGGTGCTGGGCAATCTGGGGCTGGCCACCTTGCTGATCGTGCTGGCGCCAGCCAGCACCCTTAATCAATTACTGGGCTTATTGTGCGTGGCGCTGGCTACCGCGCTGGGGCTTAATTCGCTGCATCGCCGGCAAAGCCAGCAACGCTGGTTGCGCAACATGCGCCAGCGCGTGGTTGAAACCAGCGAAAAAATGGCCGAGCGCCAGCAAAAAATGCGCAAGCTCGCCTTTGAAGACCCGCTCACCGGGCTCGCCAATCGGCTGGAGCTGATTAATCAGCTGCGCCGCAGCTTAAAAAACCCGCTCGAAGACGCGCGCCATTGCGTGGTGTATCTGATCGACCTCGATTTCTTTAAAACGGTGAACGATGAATACGGCCACGCTGCTGGCGATGCGCTGCTCACTGAAGTGGCGCAACGTTTTCGGGGCTTGGTGCGCCGTGGCGATCTGGTCTGCCGCTTGGGCGGGGATGAATTTGTGATTGTGGTGCGGGGCGTGAGCCGCGCGGCCGAGCAAGGGCTCATTGCCGATAAAATCTTGGCGGCGCTAGCGGAGCCGGTACTGTATCAGGGCCAGCGCTTGCCGCTGGGGGGCAGCATCGGCGTGGCGCCGTGGTTTCCGCATTTGCGCTCGCCCGCCAGCTGGCTGGCTTGCGCCGATGCGGTGATGTATCAAGCCAAAACCGGTGGGCGCAATCGCTATGTGATCGCCGACCCTGATACACCCTATCAGGTCGAGAGCGACAAGGGGGCCGAATGAGTACGCCCCCCTTGCTGGCGCTCGAAGCGCTGAGCCTGCAATTTGCCGGCCACGCCACGCCGGTGGTGCGCGAGGTTACGCTCAGCATCGCGCGGGGCGAAAAAGTGGCACTGGTGGGGGAATCGGGCTCGGGCAAAAGTGTGCTTGCCCGCGCGCTCTTGCAGCTGGATGCCGGCTTGCAATGTCAGGGCCAGATCCGGCTCGAAGGCCAGCCTTTGCTGGGCGTGCCCGGCGTGAATTGGCGGCAGATTCGTGGCCACCGCATCGCGATGATTTTTCAGGAGCCGATGAGCGCGCTCAATCCCTTGCAACGGGTGGGGCAGCAAATCGCCGAAGTAGTGCAACTGCATCGCGGCTGGCCGGACGCGCAAGCCTGGCAAGAGGCTGCGCGCCTGCTGGCGCAAACGGGGATTCACGATGCGGCCAAGCTGCAGCGCTACCCGCATCAGCTCTCGGGCGGTCAGCGTCAGCGGGTGATGATCGCCATGGCGCTGGCGGGCGAGCCGGATTTACTGATTGCCGATGAGCCCACCACCGCGTTGGATGTCACGGTGCAGGCGCAGATTTTGGCCTTGCTGGCGCAATTGCAGCAGCAGCGCGGGCTGGCGGTCTTGCTGATTTCGCATGATTTGCATCTGGTGCGCCGTTTTGCTGAGCGGGTGGCCGTAATGCAACAGGGGCAGCTGGTGGAGGTGGCCGCGACCGAAACGCTGTTTCAAGCCCCGCGCCACGTCTATACCCGGCAACTGTTGGCGGCGCGGCCGCAGCGGGTGGCGCCGGCCGTGGCGGCTGGCGCACCGGTGCAACTGGCTGTGCAGGGCCTAAGCCATGCTTATCCGGCCCCCGGGCGCTGGTTTTGGCAAAGCCGGCTGCAAACCCAATTGCAGCCGCTGGATTTCTCGCTGGCGCAAGGCGAAACGCTGGCGATTGTTGGTGAATCGGGCAGCGGCAAAACCACGCTGGCACTGGCGCTGCTGCGCTTATTAGCTGCCGGGCGAAGCAGTGGCGAAGTGCGCTGTTTCGCGCAGGTTTTCTCGGCGCTGCGCGGGGCGGCGCTGGCACGCGCGCGCCGGCATATGCAGCTGGTGTTTCAAGACCCATTTGCCTCCTTGTCGCCACGGCAAACGGTGCTGGAGTTAGTGGAAGAAGGCTTGCTGGTGCATGCGCCTGCGCTCAGCGCCGCCGAGCGACGGGAGCGGGTGTGTGCGGTGTTGGCCGAAGTCGGACTGCCGGCGGATATTCTCGGGCGTTATCCGCATGCGTTCTCCGGTGGGCAACGCCAGCGGCTGGCGCTCGCGCGGGCGCTGATTGTTGAGCCGCAAATTTTACTCTTAGATGAGCCCACCTCGGCGCTGGATGCCAGCATGCAGCAGCAAGTGCTGAGCTTGCTGGCTACGTTGCAGGCGCGGCGTGGCTTGAGTTATATCCTGATCACCCATGATCTGGCGGTGGTGCAGGCCTTGGCGCATCAGGTGTTAGTGCTTAAAGACGGCGTGGTGGTCGAGCGCGGCCCGGTGGCGCAGGTGTTTGCCCAGCCGCAGCAAGCCTACACCCAGCAGCTATTGCAGGCGAGTGAGGGGTATGCGCCTGAGGCGCTTAATTGAATTGGTTTTGCTGGCTATACCACTGGTGAGTACTTCGGTGGTGGCTAACTCGTTACAGGCAGCGCGCCGCACGCAACTTTAAAACTTGATGCAAGGCCGGCCCTTGGCCAGTGAATAACATTCGCAGTTGGCAAAACGCCCATCGGGGTTTACTTGCAAGACATGTGGCCCCAGCTTGCACCAGCGCCCGCTGGCGGGCTCTTGCGCATGATCCACATCCCAGTCGCGGCGGCTTTGGCTATGGGCGGGAATCTGGTAATTACCATGATCGTCATCCCATACCACCACCGCTTGCGCACTACGATTATTGATTTCGCCATTCAAAGGCCACGGCCAGTGGCCATCGCGCTCTTTTTCCTGCTGCACGGCAAATAGCGCCGCCGCCGCGGCGGCCAGCAATAGCAGCATTACCAAGACCATAACCCGTACTCGGCGCGCAGACATTAGTTGGCCTCGCGCTTGGCTTTGCGCCAATCCCATGGTGGGGTGGGGTTACTGTCTTGCCACAAGCCGCTGCGCTGGGCGCGGGCCTGTTGCTCGGCATCCTGGTACGCCTGATAGGCGCTGCGCGCTTGGGTTTTGGCGTAGCGGGTGTAATGCCAGGCCAGCCCCGCGGCCACTTGCTGCTGATTGATGTCTTGCCCCTGGTATTCGATCCGCGCGACGCCACGGCCATAGCGATCGACATCATCAATCTGCACGCTGACGGTTTTGCGGTAAATCAGGTCGGATAAATGCTGTTTGGATTTCTGCCCATACGGCATGGCTTTTTCTGGCGCGTCGATATACGCCAGCCGCAATTTATATTGCTGGCGCTCGCTATCAAGCACGGTAACGGTATCCCCATCTGCCACCCCCACCACTTCACCGCTAATGCGCATGCCGGCTTGCAGCTGGCCGGGCTCGGCCGGGCGCTGGCAGGCCCAGCCGATCACGGCAAAGGCCACAATCAGCAAGGCGCTGAGGCGCTGTTTCCAGTTGCTGGCGGTGAAGAGACGCAGCACGGCGCGCTGCTGTTGTTGGGTGATTTTCATGAGTGCGAACATCCTGCGCTCGGGCGCGTGACAAACCAGGTGGCCTTGATGGCCTGATACAGAATCAGCGGCCAATCAAGGCCGCCAAGGGTTGGGCGGGCAGTATACACGTCGTAATCCACCGCCTTCAATTTACTCAAAACGCGATCGGCCGAGAGCACGATGGTGCGGATTTCCAGCCCGATGCGGCCGGGTAGGGCGCGGCCCAGTGGCGAGCCGGCAACGAGCATTTTGCGCGTACGCTCGCATTGAAAAGCCAGCAGGCGTTTCAATTCGGGGGTGGCTTGGCCGGCTTGCAGCATGGCTTCGCTCACGCCAAACCGCGCAAGCTCATCTTGCGGCAGATAAATGCGATCTTTGCGCAGATCAATCGCCACATCCTGCCAGAAATTCACCAGCTGCAAGGCGGTGCAGATGCCATCCGATTGCGCCAGCATCCGTGCATCCTGAAAGCCGAAAATATGCAGCAAAATCCGCCCCACCGGGTTGGCCGAGCGGCGGCAATAATCGATCACTTCGCCAAAATCGGCATAGCGGGTTTTCACTACATCCTGCCGAAACGCCGAAAACAGATCTTCAAACAGGCTCAGTGGAATCTGATACTGCGCGACCACCGGTGCTAGGGCCTGAAAACGGGCGGTGAGCGGCATTTGGCCGGCGGCAATGCGCGCTAATTCTGCGCTGCAGGCCTCGAGCGCCGCCAAGCGCTCGGCGGTGCTAGCCTCGCCCTCATCGGCCAGGTCATCCGCGTAGCGAGCCACGTGATACACCACGGCGACCGGGCGGCGGAACCGCCGTGGCAAGAGCCAAGAGCCGACGGGAAAGTTTTCGTAATGCTGAACCGTTTGATCGGCAGATAACATGCATTTTCCTTAAAAATAGCTGACGCTCACTGGTGTTCTGGGGCCGGAATGCTATAGTAGCCAGACGTAATTGGTATTACGTGTTGATTCAATAATTTTAAGGGGATTCTGATGTTCAAAAAACTACTGCTGGGTGTGATCGCTTCAATTTCTCTGTCTTGCGCGGCGTATGCAGCCGTGGATTTGAATACCGCCACCCAGCAACAGCTGGAAGCGCTCAATGGCATTGGCCCGCAAAAAGCCAAAGACATCATTGATTACCGCAGCAAAAATGGCCCATTCAAATCTGCAGAAGACGTGATGAAAGTACCCGGTATCAAAGAGGGTACTTTTGCCAAGATCAAAAGCGAAGTAACTGTCGGTGGCAAAGCCGCCGCTGCGGCACCGGCCAAAGCGGATGCAAAAGCCACGGCTAAACCAGCCGATGCCAAAGCCGCGCCAACGGCTAAGCCTGCCGAGGCAAAAGCCGCCAAAGCGACCGTTGCGTCAAAAGCCAGCGCACCAGCGAAAAAATAAGCGGCACTGTGGCGGCCAGCGCTGTCTGGCTGCTCGCGCTGCCGACAATAAAAAACCGGATCAATTGATCCGGTTTTTTATTGAACCAAGGCGCCGAATTATTCGGTCACTTTGGCTTTGGCTACCAGGTCGTCAACCAGTTTCTGGATGCGCTGACCTTGTACTTGTTGCTCCAGTTGTGGCTTCACTTCTTCGAAAGAAGGGCCTTTGGCTTCGCGCACGTCATCCAGCTTGATGATGTGGAAACCGAACTGAGTTTTCACTGGATCAGAGATTTTGCCTTTTGGCAGTTTCGCCAGCGCATCGCCAAATTCTTTCACGTAAGCGCTTGGGTTCGACCAGCCCAGATCGCCGCCTTGCGCGCCTGAACCTTTGTCCAGTGACTTAGCTTTTGCCAGCTCGTCGAATTTTTTGCCTTTTTTCAGGTCAGCTTCGATCGCATTGGCTTCAGCTTCGGTCGCTACCAGAATGTGACGGGCTTTGTATTCTTTGCCGCCAAAGTTGGCTTTGATCTTGTCGTATTCTTTTTTCAGATCCGCGTCGGTGATTGGGTTGGCTTTCACATATTGATTGATGTAAGCGCCGATCACGATGCGTTGTTTCAGCATATCCAGCTGAGCCATGGCTTCTGGGCTTTTATCCAGACCTTTTTTGATGGCTTCTTGGTAAACCACTTCGTTTTTCACCAGCTCGTCTTTGATTTTAGCGCGCAGTTCTGGTGAATCTTTTTGGCCGCGTTGGGCCAGTTCTTTCACAAATGCATCAGATTTGGCTTGTGGAATGGCGACGCCATTGACGGTGGCCACAGTACCTGGGGCCGCAATCACACCGGCAGAGAGGGTGGCAGCAGCAACGGCCAGCGCCAAACGGTTTGCTTTAAACATGCGTGTTCCTTCGTTAAAAATAGCCAACATCAAAATTCATCCGGCGTGAGCGCACGGATACTCAGTGCATGTATACGATGGGGAATCAGATCAGATAAGGGCTGGTAGACCATACGGTGCCGTTCCAGCGCTTTTTTACCGATAAACTCACTCGATACAATCGTTAATTCATAGTGTCCACCGCCGCCGGCTGCACCGGCATGGCCGGCGTGGGCTGCGCTATCGTCAAATAGCTCAAGGCTTTCGTAGCGCAGCGGTAACAACCGTTGGCGGATCTCATCAGCGAGGCTCATGATACCAGACTCTGCTTAGGGTAAAACATGACGGAAGGGTTTTACAACCACATCGGTAAAAATCCCGTCTTTGCTGTAAGGATCTTCACTGGCCCACGCCTGCGCCGCCGCCAAATCAGTAAATTCTGCCACGATCAGGCTGCCGGTAAAGCCCGCCGGGCCCGGGTCAACATGATCAATCGCCGGAAACGGGCCGGCCAACACCAGCCGGCCGGCATCGACCAAGGCTTGAATTCGCGCTAAATGCGCCGGGCGCACTGCTAAGCGGTCAGCCAGAGAATCCGGTTTGTCGGTACCGATAATCGCATACAAAGGCATGGTAATACTCTTAAAGATTATTCAGTTTTTGTTTCATTCGTGCTGTCTTCAGGCAGCATGTGTTTGGACAGATACATGCTTTGTGCCACGACGAATAGCAAGGTCAACACCAGGGTGCCAAAGACTTTGAATTTCACCCACAGCGCTTCCGAGAAAGCGTGGAAGACATAAATATTTAGCGCGCCCATGGCGAGGAAAAACACCGCCCATGCGTACATGGTTTTGGTCCAGATCGGGCGCGGCAGCTGCATGGCGCCGCCCATGAGTTTTTCGATCAGGTTTTTTTCCCGCAGATGCCAAGCCCCGACCAGCACCACGCTAAACAGCCAGTACAGTACGGTGGGTTTCCACATAATAAATTGCTTGTTGTGGAAGATGATCGTGAGGCCGCCCATGACGGTAATCAGCACCAAGCTAATCCACAGCATCTGGTCTACATGCTTGTGGCGGAACCAGCTGTAAATCACCTGCGCAAAGGTCGCGACGATGGTGACGCCGGTGGCGAGATAGATATCGTCGGTATAACTATATGCGCCAAAAAACAGCAGGATAGGGAAGAGGTCGAAAAGGAATTTCATATGCGCTGCGTGTTCGCCAAATGAGTTGCGGCGATTATGCAGGCAGGGGCGGCAAGACACAAGGCGAAAAAAAAACGCCGACCCGGAGGGATCGGCGTCAATGACCACTGGAGATACACGAAGCATCAGCTTGCGTAACGTATAGTGCGCGTTTTGGCTGGCTAGGGTATTGATGTGGCGCAATATTTGGCGCGCTCTGGCACAGGGAAAACCCTAGTGGTCGGGCTTGGGGCTACGATTCGGCCGAGAACATGCAAGGCGCTGTGGGCGCTACGCAGATGATCGCAACAGAATAAAAAGGGAGAGGTGGCGAGCCCGACCCCCGGCACTAGCATCAAAAGCTGTGGCTGCTTCCTTCCGGACCTGACCAGGTTCACCTTCTAGCTATGCGGGGAGACCCGCCGTCGACAGCGCCGCCACTTGCGTGGCAGCAACAGTGAGGCCGCGACTATATCACAGCAGCGCTACCGATTGCCAGCGCTGCTGCAAAATAGCCGGCTCGGCCCGGCCTAGCTGAGTGTAAAGCCAAGTCACTGCCGCCTCGGCGCTGCGCCGGCCGGCCGGCCAGGCCCCGAGTTGATTCAAGCTATCGCCGGTCGCATACAAGCCCTGACGCACTTCACCGGCAATACATTGGGTGCAATTGATGATAATGCAGCCGGTGCTGGCCAATAGTTGCAAGGCATCGTGCAGCGCCCGGCAGGCAGGCAGATTGCCGCTGCCATAGCTTTCTAACACCAGCCCGTCCAGCTGTTGGCTAGTCAGCCACTGCGCCAACAGGGTTTCGCTCCCTGGATAGAGTTTCACGGCCACGATGCGCAGGCTAGGATCAACCCATTGCGGCGCGCCGTCGCCTGCCCCGCCTTGAGTCGGGGCATTAGGCGCCCCAAAGGCGGTGTCGGCGTCGGCGTCGAGCTTTTTGCTGGCCACGCCAGACAAAATCTCGCCCCCAAAGGCGATTTGTACCCCGGGCGCGCCTTGCGTGGCGGCGCGCAAAGCCAGCGCCACATTGGCTGGCGCATCGCTGCCGGGCTGCAACCAAGGCCGTTGCGAGCCGGTGATAATTACCGGTAATTCTAATTGGCCGAGTTGCCAGTGCAAGGCTGCAGCGGTCCAGGCCAGCGTATCGGTACCATGCAAAATGATGATGGCCTGATAGTGTGGCCGCTGCGCCTGAATGGTTTCGGCGATTGTGCGCCAGTGGGTCGGGCCCATGCTGGAGGAGTCAAGCGGCGGGTTGAGTTCATGAAAATCGATCGTCCAGCCGGGTATCGTTTGCTGGGCAAGATCTCTGATGGGCTGGGTAAGAATACCGCTCTGGGGTATTAGGCCGGTTGGGCTCGGGGCGCAGCCAATGGTGCCGCCGGTGTAAAGACAGAAAATCCGTTGCATGGTCAGTCAGTTGTTGCGGTGTTAGAATCGTTTCCTTTTGCTGTACAGGATGACACGGCATGGTCATCGCCGACAATCGCAAGGCGTTTCACGACTATTTTATTGAAGAACGGCTCGAAGCCGGAATGGTGCTCGAAGGCTGGGAAGTCAAAGCCATCCGGGCCGGCCGCGTGCAGCTCAAAGAATCGTATGTGATTTATAAAGGGGGCGATTTCTACCTATTTGGTTGCCATATCTCCCCGCTGCTCAATGCCTCTAGCCATATTCACCCGGATGTCGTGCGCACGCGCAAATTGCTGCTCAAAGCCCGCGAAATTGAAAAACTGGCCATGAAAGTAGAGCGCGCCGGTTACACCATTGTGCCCATCAATATGCACCTCACCCGCGGCTATCTCAAGCTGGAAATCGGCGTGGCCAAAGGTAAAAAGCAGCACGATAAGCGCAATAGCGAGAAAGAGCGCGAATGGCAGCGCGAGAAAGCCCGTATTGTGCGCGATCACACCAAACAGGCGCGCTAAGGTCTTTGCCGGATCCGTGCGCAGTGAAATCCAGCCCTGATCCGCACGTATGCTTAGCAATAAAAAACCGAGCAATTGCTCGGTTTTTTATTGGGGTGCTAAATGCCTTTATGCTTTGCGACGACGCGCAGCTAACAGGCCAAGCAGGCCAACACCCATTAAGGCGTAGGTTTCAGGCTCTGGTACGGGGGCTGTAACGGTATCCACCGTTACGCCAATGCCATTCAGGGAGAGTTTGGCAAAGGTGTTCGGCACATTGGCGAAATTCTGACCGTAAATACCAAAATAGCTGTCAAAAGACAGATTTAGCCATGGGCTTTTAGGAATCACAGCACCGTTCTCGATCAATGAGTCGCCAAAACTCATATTGGAGTACTGGCGATATACATTATTGAACGGATAGCCCGGTACATATTGCATCGATTGACGATCGTTGTAGGTTGAGTAGCCAACCCATTGCCAGCCACTGCCATTACCTGGCGTGAGTACCCCTACGGTTGTGCTTACCGATGTAAACAAGGCCGGTGTGTTCGTGCCTGCTGGCAGTTTGCTGGGGCCGGCATTTAATTTGATGTCTGCCAATTGTTCGGCATGAATGTCAGAGATTTGTTTGCCACTATTGGCTTCAACGGTAAACCAGCTATACAGATCAACCGGCTTTTCGTCTTTGTAGAAATTGCCATTGCCCGCGGCACTGGTTGAGGCGATGCTGCTGCCATCGGCCTTGGTGAACATCAGTGTGTTACCCGTTAATGTCGCCGAGAGCCCGGTGAGCCAGCTCTGGCTCCAGTCAATTTTATAAGTCACGTCTTTGCCGACGTAGCTTTGAAATGCGGCGTGCGCAGGCGCAATGACTGCGGTGAGGGCTAGTGCGATAGCCGCTTTGTAGCTTGTTTTCATTTCCATTTCTCGCTGTTATTTGCATTATGCGAAATGGATTGTACGCGAAGCTGAAACGGTTGTAAGCCTTGGGGTGCTGAAGCTTTGGGGGAGTGCTTGCATAGAAAGCTGAGCGGGCGGTTTGCCGGTATCGTGAGGTCAAACCGATACCTCCGCCCCACGGTAGCTAGTTCGATTTGGCTTTCTCGCCAATCTTGCCTTCTTTGCCGTTGATTAGCCCGATAATGTTTTGCTTGTGGCGCACGATCAGCAGGGCGCTGATGACGGCAACGGCCATCAGGTAGGGTTCCACCGGCAGTAGCCACCAGCACAGCAGGGGGGCGCAGATTGCGGCCACAATGGCGGAGAGCGAGGAGATTTTCAGCCCCTTGGCCACAAACAACCAAATGCCCAAGGTAGCCAGACCTAGCCACAAATTCAGGGCCAGCAAAATGCCGGCAGCGGTGGCAACGCCTTTGCCGCCTTTAAAACTAAAAAAGATCGGCCACATATGCCCGATGGTGACCGCCACGGCTACCAAGGCGATTAAGGCATCAAATTGCGCGCCTTGTACGCCCGCGAGTGGCGCGAGTTTTTGTGCGATGAAGACCGCAACCCAGCCTTTGAGTGCATCGCCCAGCAGGGTGAGGGCGGCGGCTTTTTTATTGCCAGAGCGCAAGACATTGGTCGCGCCGGGGTTGTTGGAGCCGTAGGTGCGCGGATCGGCCAGACCCATCAGCCGGCTAACAATCACCGCAAAGGACAGCGAGCCCAAGAGATAGGCGGCGATAATGAATAATACGAAGGTGAGGTTCATCCCGAATTCCACTACAATCACGAGCTTTGGATTCTAAGCTAATCCGTTCGCCCCCTCAAACGGCGTGCGGCGATAGGCCCCTGATATGGACATCATTTATCTGCAGCAAGTGCGCGCCGAAACTGTCATCGGCTGGTATGACTGGGAGCGCACCCAGTCGCAAACGGTCGAGCTGGATCTGGAAATCGGCCTGCCTTCGGCGCGGGCCTGTGTGAGCGATGATCTGGTCGATACCATCGATTACGATCAGGTGGTGACGCATTTGCGGCAGGTGATGGCCGAAAAGCACTTTTTGCTGATCGAGGCGCTGGCCGAGCATATCGCGCATATTTTGCTGCATGATTTTGGTGCGCCGTGGATCCGCGTGTCGGTCACCAAGCTCAATATCTTGAAAGATGTGGGCCGCGTGGGTGTCACGATTGAGCGTGGTCATCGCCCCGTCTAAATACCCTGGCGTGTATTGCCCCTTAGACTATTAAAAATAAAGCCCGGCGGCCTATACCCCGGGCTTTATTTTGGCTGCCGCGCGAACGTACACAGAGCGGGGGATTGAACTTTTACCCGTTTGCCCCCACTAATGCAGCAGTACGATTACCCATTGTCCTTTTTCACATAGGAAAATCCATGGCCCAATTTCGCCAAACCCTGATGGTGGTCTTGATGAGCACCACGCTATTTGCCTCGCACCTGGCCGAAGCCAAGCGTCTGGGTGGTGGCCGTTCGAACGGGATGCAGCGCCAAGCGCAACCGGCGCCACAACGCCAGGCCCAGCCATATCAGGCGCCGCAACAGCAGCCGGCACCCGCTTACCAGCAAAAGAAAAGTGGCAGCATGCTGGGTGGCGTCTTGGGTGGCCTAGCCGTTGGCGGTTTGCTCGGCTATATGCTGGGCAATAATGCTTCGGGCGCGGCACAAGGCGAGAGCGGTATCCCGTGGGGCACATTATTGCTGCTGGGCGGTTTGACCGCGGGTGGCGTGTGGCTACTGCGTCGACGCAAACCGCTGGCTCCGGCAGCTAGCCCCTATCAAGCCGCGCCGGTGCTGAACCCAGCCGGTTTCCCGGCCGGTAATCCGGCGCCTGCGGCGAAAACCGACTACCAGCCAACTAGCTATCAGGCACAACCACCTGCTAGTGGTGGCGGCTGGGGTATTGGCCAAGGCATTGGCGGTGGTGTGTACACTGCGCCAGCCACCCCGATTACCCGTTTGCCCGATGGTACGGAAGCGGCCGCTTTTCTGCGCCAAGCCCGCGCGAGTTTTCTGCATATGCAGGCGCTCCATTCACCCGAGCAGCTGGAAGAAATGCGCCGCTATCTGACGCCCGAGCTCTTTACCGCGCTGAAAGATGAAATTGGCAATAACAGTGATCTGGCCGAATTCCCTGAGCTGAATCTGCAATTGGTGCAGGCGGTGAGCGAAGAAGGCCGCATGATCGCCAGTGTGGAATTTACCGGCCGCGTGAGCGAAAGCCTGAATGCACCGGCAGAGCCATTCAAAGAAATCTGGCATTTTGTGCGCCCAATGCAGGGCGATCCACGCTGGTTGCTGGCGGGGATTCAGCAAGTCTGACGTTTTATTCTGTCGTAATTGGTCAAAGCCCGTTAGGTTGTTGCGACTTAACGGGCTTTTTGTCTTACAATTTACCTTGATTTATTGCCGAAAGGTGTGCTTGTGCAGGCGCTTAAACGAATGCTGGTGCTGTTGCCGCTCACCCTCTCCCTGACCGCATGCGATCAGGTGATGGAGCTGATCAACAAACCGAAAGCCAATGGCAAGGCCATTGGTGCGGCGTGTCGCCACAGTGGACGCGCGCTGGAAGATTGTTATCGACGCAATGCCAAAATCCCCAAAGCCGATATTTTCGCCGGCTGGAAAGAAATGAACGAATACATGCAGGCGAAAAAAATCGACATCGTGCCGCCGCCGCCGGATGTTACAACTGGGCAACTGGCGCCGGAAGAAGGTCATGGTGGTGCCGAAGCCGATACTGCCAGTGAAGCTGGCGAAGCCGCTTCAGCTCCGAGCGAGAAAGGCAGTAAACCCGAGAAAAAAGCCGGCCATTGAGGTGACATGACGTCCATTCTGGAAAAAGTAGATGTATTTGCCGGCTTGCCGAGCGAATCATTGCTGGAATTAGAAGCGCTGGCGATTCGCCGGCATTACGCCAAGGGCGTGCCGGTATTTTACGAAGGCGAGCCGGTTGAGCATTTGCTGGTGCTGATTGAGGGGCGTTTAAAGCTCTTTCATAGTAATGACGCTGGCCGCGAGTATGTTTATGGCGTGGCCGAGCCGGGCCTGTCGTTTGGCGGAATCGGCCTGCTTACCGATGAGGTGCGCACCGTCTGTGCCGAAGCCGAAGACGATTGCGTGTTTTTATCGATCGCGCGCAGTAATTTCCTCGACTTTGTGGCCACGCATCCGCAAATCAAAGACGCCCTGCTGGCGGGCTCGATCCGGCTGATTAAACATCTAACCAAAACCGTGAGCGATCTGGCCTTGAATGACGTGTATGGCCGGATACGCCGCGTATTTGAAATGCTGGCGGTCAATACCCCCGAGGGGGATCTGATCGAGGGGCAAATTACCCAGCAAGATCTGGCCGACCGGGTCGGCGCCTCGCGCGAGATGATTGCCAAGGTGATGAAAGAACTGGTGGCGGGTGGCTATGTCGAGACTGGCCGCCGCCGCATTTTGATTTTGAAAAAACTGCCCGAACGCTTTTAAGCCTGGCCTGAGTGCCGGCACGGGCGATTAATAACCCAAGCCAACCTGACTAATAGGTATTGTTATGCTGGAAATCTTAAAAACCATCCCTCTGCTGCAAGGCTTCCCGGATGAGCAACTGGAATACATCCTGGCTACTGGCCTGAAACGCACCATGCCCAAGGGCTCATTTGTGTTTCGCGAGGGTGATCCGGCCGAATCGATGTATGTGCTGATTGATGGCCGTGCACGCTGTTTTGCCAGTGATAATCAGGGCAAAGAATTTGTCTTTATGGTGGTTGAGCCGGGTGATGCGATTGGTGAAATTTCGCTGATCGACAACGAGCCGCGCGGCTGGTCATGCCAGTGTGAAGAAGACTCGGTCTTCCTGATGTTTAGCAAGCAAGAATTCCGCGAAGCGCTGGATCGTGAGCCGCATGTGAAAGAGCTGGTGATTCAAAACTTGGCGGCGATGGTGCGCCATTTGTCGACCACGATGAAAAACCTGGCCCTGCTCGATGTCTATGGCCGCGTGCGCGCGCTGTTTGAATCGATGCTGGTGACCGAAGACGGCGTTGAAATGGTGAGCCAGCCGCTCACCCAGCAAGCGATTGCCGATCGCGTGGGCTCGTCGCGCGAAATGATCGCCAGAATCCTGAAAGAGCTGGTGTTTGGCGGCTATATTCGTCTGGAAAACAAACGCATCATCATTTTGCAAAAGCTGCCTGAGCGCTTCTAAGCGACGCGCAAGCAAAAAGCGGCCAAGGGCCGCTTTTTTATCACCTGCGCTTTGGCGGTGGTGCCGCTGTAGCGCGTGAGTGGCTTTATTGCGTGCTCACGGCGCTGGCCTTGACGGCGGCGCTGGCGGCTTTCGCTGGTGCTTGAGTCGTTTTGGCTGGCGCGGGCGTGGCTTTGGCGGCCGGCGTGGCGGTGGGCAGATACAAGGGGCCTTTGTAACCACAGGCGGCGAGGAAGCTGGCAACAGTCAGCAGGGCAAGCAGTTTGCGCATGGCGGGGCAATCAATGGCAAAATGCCAGTTTATCATGTTGGAACCAAGCGATGACCGAATCTGAATTTCTAAGCGCCAGCGATGCGATTTTTAGCCAGATTGAAACGGCGCTGGACGCGGTTGATTTTGATGTCGATCCGCTGCGCGCTGGCAATGTGCTGGAGCTGGAATTTGAAGATGGCAGCAAAGTGATTGTGAATCGCCATACGCCGAATCAAGAGCTGTGGATTGCCGCACGCTCGGGCGGGTATCACTATCGCTGGCAGGATGGGCAGTGGCGCAATACCCGTGGCGAGGGCGAGTTTTTCGCCGATCTGGCTGCCGCCATCAGTACCCATGCTGGCGCAGCCTTTGCATTTGCTTAAGCTGGTCCGTGCCGCATGTTAATGGCCGAATGGGGCTGGCTGGGCGCTTTGGCCTTGTCGGCGTTTACCTCGGCCACCTTGTTGCCGGGTAATTCTGAGCTGGCCTTTGCCGCGGCTTTGCATTATCAGCCGCAGTTATGGGTTTGGGCCTGGCTGGTGGCCGCGGTGGCCAATAGTGCCGGGGGTGCGCTCACCGTCTGGCTGGGGCGCCGTTTGCCGGCGCAGCCCAAGCAACGTTGGCTGCAGCGCAGTCTGGCCTTGGCTCAGCGCTTCGGGCCTGCCAGCCTGCTGCTGTCGTGGGTGCCGCTTTTGGGTGATGCTCTGTGCGGGTTAGCCGGTTGGTTGCGTTGGCCGTGGGGGCGCGTGTTGTGTTATTTAAGCCTTGGTAAAATTGCCCGCTATGGGGTAATTGTCTACTGGCTAGTTTAAATCTATTGTTGAGCCTCATACCCAGCCCGGGTATTTAGGAGGAGCTGCATGTCCCATCCCAAGCCCACCTGGGCGCGCCGCAGTCTGGCGCTGGTACTGAGTTTGAGTTTGTGCTGGCCCAGCGTCAGCCTGGCCACTAATTTGCCCGATCTGGGCGATGTGTCGCAGCAAGGCCTAAGCCCGCAGCAGGAGCGGGAAATCGGCGAGATGGCCATGCGCGAAATTCGCCGCAGCGGCGTGCTGCTAGATGATCCCGAGGTGGCGGCCTTTCTAAATACCATGGGTTATCGCCTAGTCGAGGCGGCCGAAGTGCGCGATACCCAGTTTACGTTTTTTCCGATTCTGGATTCGTCAGTGAATGCCTTTGCGATTCCGGGTGGTTTTATTGGCGTGCATACCGGCCTGATTATTCAGGCCCAGCATGAGTCGGAAGTCGCCAGCGTGTTGGCGCACGAAATTGCCCACGTCTCGCAAAACCATCTGGCGCGGATGATTGAGGGTATGAAGGGCAGTCCTTGGCTGACCTTGGCCGGCATTGCGGCCGCGATTATCGCTGGCAGTATGGGGCGTGGCGATGCGGCGGCAGCGGCGATTGCCGCCACCACCGGCGCCAGCGTGCAGCGGCAGCTGGATTTTACCTATTCGTTTGAGCAGGAGGCCGACCGCCTCGGTATGCAGACACTGCAACGCTCAGGCTATGATCCGCGCGCAATGGCGGTGTTTTTTGAGCGGCTGCAAAACCATAACCGCATTGTGGAAAGCAATGCGCCTGAATTTCTGCGCACACACCCGGTCACGATGAAACGGATTTCCGAGGCGCAAAATCGCGTGGGCGAGCTGAAATATCGGCAAGTGCCCGATTCGCCCGAGTTCTTGTTTGTGCGCGAAAAAGTGCGCGCCATGCAGCTGGGTGGGCGCGAGGCGATTAGCTATTTCCAGAAAACCATCGCCGAGAAGCGCTACGCCAGCGAAACCGCGCAGCGCTATGGCTTGGCCTATGCCTACTTTCTGGCGCGGCAATACGAGCCCGCGTGGGCCGCGTTGCAGCAGGCGCGCGATAGCTTTGCGCCCAAACGCAGTCACCCGATGTTTGAATATCTGGCCGGGCAAATTCGCCTAGCCCAAGGGCAATCGGCCGAGGCGCTGAATGTACTTGGCGCCGCCAGCGCGCGTTATCCGGCCAGCAAGGCGCTGCAATATGCCTTGCTGGATGCCCTGATCGACGCCGGCCAATTCGGCCGCGCCGAGAGCGAGCTGAAAGACCAGCTCAGCATGTATCCCAGCGATGCGCTGTTTTATCAGCGCGGGGCGCGGCTGTATGCCAAGCAAGGCAAGCTGATGCAGCAATATCAGATGCAGGGTGAGTATTACGCCCGGCTGAAGGAATACAACGCAGCGCTGGAGCAATTTAATCTCGCGCTGCGCCAGCCCGAGCAGGATTTTTACCTGCAATCGGGGATTGAAGCGCGGGTGCGCGAGCTGGAAAGCTTGCTGCAGAGCGATAGCAAAAAATAAACCGGGAAAACATGCGGCCTACACTCCGACACAAAATCCTCGCCGTTTGCGAGCAGAAAATCGCGCAGAAAGGCGAAGGGGTAGGGGTGTCGTTTTATGCATTTTTTGCCAATAAAAACGACGATCCGGAGCTGCTAATGGAAGCAGCGACGTGGTGGATACAAACGCACAGGCTGGATCATTTTGAGAAAGCGCAGAAAATCCGGCGCATGGTGCTGACCGAACAAAGCCAAGGTGTCGCCATTTAGACCTGACTAATCAAAGCTAGGCGCATAGACCCAAAGCACCGATAGTCGCGATGGGTATATGCCGGAAGGCTAATTGGGATAAAGCTTGTGGGCCAATACCCGCGCTTAGCGAATCAGCTTAATCCGCTGACGCAAGCCATCCAGATAAATCGCCGGATCGGGCGCGCTTTGATTGCGCTGCGCCTGCCAGATCATTTCGCCTAAGCATTCGAGCATATCGTGCAGGGCTTTGTGCGCGTCATTGTGCTGGGCGTGGAGCTGCTGATACAGCGCGCGCACTCCGGCGGGCTGATCGATCGAAAGCTGCTCGGCAATGGCCAGATGCAGCGATAAATGCAGAAAGGGATTGGTGTCGCCGTGCTCGGGTGGCCAATCGCGATCGATATAATCTTCGCTCAGAAACGCGTGGTATTCCGGATGGGCGAGCAGCACGTCGACGACCACGGCTTCCAGGTCTTCCAGATGCAGGCCTTGCTGGTGTTTTTGCCAGCTATGGATAAAAAAGCGCCGAGCTTGGTCGCGACTGGGGTTGAACAGCATAGCGTTTAATCAAAGAGAGCCAGAAGAACGCTATTGTCGACGACCCGGTTGAATTTGGCGAGCGGGATAATCTGCCCATTGCCATAGAAGCCGGCAAACGGCACCGCCGGCAGTGTACGTCGCAGTGTGTGCCAATCCGGCTCGGTGAGCCCATCGCCCGCCATGGCGCGGCGATGGCTGGAAAATGCCAATGCCCAGCGCGGCTGCGGGCGGCCAGCGAGTTGGCTGATAATCTGGCTGGCAAAACGCTGGCTGGCGGCGCTGCTATCAAAATGCCCCCAGCGTAGTTCATCGCCCGCCTGCAGGGGCTGCGCCAGCATCACGCTATCTGTACTCAAATCACCGCCCAAAACGGGCGCCCAATGGGCCGTTTCGCCGCGCCCGGCCGGGCGAATCGCGGCTTGCAGGCTTTCGAGCGGGTATTGCCCCAGCCAGGGAGCGAGGGTTTGCAATGCGGGTTGGTCGTCGAGCCGCTGCAGTTGCAGGCCGTCGGCCGCGGTGATGGTTTGCCACGGGCCAAGCTCGCTCAACCCATCCGAGACGATGATCGAGCGCGCCTCAAGCGGTAGCTGAATAAAGCTAAAACGCTGCTGGCCCGCTTGCCACAGTGCATATTGCCCTTTGCCAGTGGCATCACCCGCAATCGCGCCAAACTTGGTGGCGCCATCATTGAGCCAGAATTGGTTCACCGCATTGGGCGCCGCGAGGGCCAGATGCGAATTGCGCTGGTGCAAAGGGTAATCCACCGGCAGCACGAGGGCTGCTGCGGCGGGGGAATCTAGACTCCAGTCCTGCTCGGTAAAAACCCCGGCCGCACTAGCGCCGGCAATATCAATGCTGCCGCAGACGCTGGCCACCGCGCGCAGGCAAGCATCGATCTGGCCGTGAAAATGAGTGGAGAGAAACAGAAACACTTTCCCCGCCTGCGTCATGCCGCCGCGGGCCATGGCCGCACTAACGGCAGCGATGGCCACTTGAGTGCTGGCGCGTGGGCCGTGGGCGTAACCGCTGGCAGGGTGGCTTATGGTATGGTGGGCGCTATCGGCAGACAATTTTGAGATTTCTTGCAATGAGTAAAGCAGTAGGGCCGGATTTTCCACTCACGCTCGCGGATGGCCAGCAAGTGCGCTGGTCCGATTATGCCGGGCAGGTGGTGCTGGTGGTGAATGTGGCCAGCCGCTGTGGTTTTACCCCGCAGTATGCCGGATTGCAAACTTTATATCAGCGCTACCGCGCACAAGGGCTGGTGGTGTTGGGTTTTCCGTGCCGGCAATTTGCCCAGGAACTGGCGGCCGATGCTGCGATTGGTGAGTTTTGCCAGCGCAACTATGGGGTGGAGTTTCCGATTTTTGCCCCGATCAAAGTCAATGGCCCTAACGCGCATCCGCTGTACCGCTGGCTGAAGAATCAGCGCCCCGGGGTGCTGGGCACGCGGCTGATCAAGTGGAACTTCACCAAGTTTTTGCTGAACCGGCAGGGGCAGGTGGTGGCGCGGTTTGCGCCCATTACCCCGCCCAGCGCCATCGAACAGGCGATAGAAAGATTGCTGTAATAGCGCTAGCGTAGGCTGGCGGATAGGGCGTTAGCGTTGATGAAGAAGGGGTTTTAGGGTAGAATCCGGCTAATTTTGTATGCGTGAAACGGGGTGGGTCTTCCTATCCCGTTTTTCTACGTGTACCCCACGGATTTATGACTTTTTTGGGCGCAACGCCCTGGAGCCGCCACGTGTCTGCACCTGCCCCCACTCCAGTACAGACGCCAGCCTTGCTGGCGCTCGCCGACGGTACTCTGTTTTACGGCGTATCGATTGGCGCCGACGGTGAAACCCTCGGTGAAGTCGTGTTCAACACGTCGCTGACCGGTTATCAGGAAATTCTGACTGACCCTTCATATACCAAGCAAATCGTTACCCTGACTTACCCGCATATTGGTAACTATGGCGTGAACAGCGAAGATGCTGAAAGCCGCGCTGTGTTTGCCGAAGGCCTGATCATTCGTGATCTGCCTTTGCTGCATTCTAACTTCCGCGCCACCATGAGCCTGGGGGAGTATCTCAAGCAAAACGGCGTGGTTGCTATTGCGGATATCGATACCCGTAAACTCACGCGCATTCTGCGCGAGAAGGGTGCCCAAGCCGGTTGCATCGTGAGCGGCCAGAATATCGACGCCGCGGCCGCGGTTGAGAAAGCCAAATCGTTTGGCTCGATGGCCGGCCAAGATCTGGCCAAAGTGGTGACGTGCGAGAAGCCATTTGAGTGGACGACGGCCGAGTGGAAACTGGGCGTGGGTTATACCGTGCAGAGTAACCCGAAATTCCACGTGGTGGCCTACGACTTCGGCGTAAAACACAATATCTTGCGCATGCTGGCTGAGCGTGGTTGCAAGCTGACCGTGGTGCCAGCGCAAACGCCGGCTAGCGAAGTGTTGGCGCTCAATCCCGATGGCGTGTTCCTGTCGAACGGCCCTGGCGATCCTGAGCCATGTGATTATGCGATTAAAGCGATTCAAGAATTGCTGGCCACCAGCCTGCCGATTTTCGGTATCTGTTTGGGTCACCAGTTGCTTGGCTTGGCTGCCGGCGGCAAAACCAGCAAGATGAAGTTTGGTCACCACGGTGCCAATCATCCGGTGCAAGACCTGGATAGCAAACATGTGATGATCACGAGCCAGAACCATGGCTTCCAAGTGGATGAAACCAGCTTGCCAGCCAATGTGCGCGTCACTCACCGTTCGCTCTTTGATGGCACGGTGCAGGGCATTGCGTTGACCGACAAGCCGGCCTTCTCGTTCCAGGGCCACCCAGAGGCGAGCCCAGGCCCGCACGATGTGGCGTACTTGTTTGACAAATTTATCGATGCGATGAGCGCCCGCAAGGCTTAACAGTATGGATGGCCTAGCCCAGCACTTTGGTGCCTTCTTTACCTCGCACCCCGCCGGCTGGCTGGGGGCGCTGGTGCTGATAGTGGGCTACTGGCTGTTCTCTCGCATCCTCAAAATGATTATTTCTTGCGTGTTGCTGATCGCGATTGCGGCTGGCTGGTACTGGTGGACTCACCAGCAACCAACAGGCTCCGCGAATGCCGTGACAACCGTGATCGAAAACAGCGATAAACACTAAGGACGAACAATATGCCCAAGCGCAACGACCTAAAAAGCATTCTGATTATTGGTGCTGGCCCGATCGTGATCGGCCAGGCCTGCGAATTTGACTACTCTGGCGCGCAAGCGTGTAAAGCCCTGCGCGAAGAGGGCTACAAAGTCATCCTGGTGAACAGCAACCCTGCCACCATCATGACCGACCCGAATATGGCTGATGTGACCTACATCGAGCCGATTACCTGGCAAGTGGTTGAGAAAATCATCGCCAAAGAGCGTCCTGACGCAATCTTGCCAACGATGGGCGGCCAAACCGCACTGAACTGCGCGCTGGATCTGTGGCGCAATGGCGTGCTGGATAAATACAGCGTTGAATTAATCGGCGCAACGCCAGAAGCGATTGATAAAGCCGAAGATCGGCAAAAATTCAAAGTGGCGATGGATAAAATCGGTCTGGGTTCGGCCCGTTCCGGTATCGCCCATACGCTGGAAGAAGCACTGGCCGTACAGGCACAGGTGGGCTTCCCGGCGATTATCCGTCCTTCGTTCACCATGGGTGGCTCAGGCGGTGGTATCGCTTATAACATCCAGGAATTCATCGAAATCTGTACCCGTGGTCTGGATCTATCGCCGACCAATGAGCTGTTGATTGAAGAGTCGCTGCTGGGCTGGAAAGAGTACGAGATGGAAGTCGTGCGCGATCGCAACGACAACTGCATTATCGTGTGCTCGATCGAAAACTTGGACCCAATGGGCGTGCACACCGGTGATTCGATCACCGTGGCCCCAGCGCAAACGCTGACCGACAAGGAATACCAGATCATGCGTAACGCATCGATCGCGGTATTGCGTGAGATCGGTGTAGATACCGGCGGCTCTAACGTGCAATTCTCGGTGAACCCGAAAGACGGCCGTTTGATCGTGATCGAGATGAACCCACGCGTATCACGTTCATCGGCGCTGGCTTCCAAAGCCACCGGTTTCCCGATTGCGAAAGTCGCCGCCAAACTGGCGGTGGGCTACACGCTGGATGAGCTGAAAAACGAAATTACTGGCGGCAAAACCCCAGCGTCGTTCGAGCCATCCATCGATTACGTGGTGACCAAAATCCCACGTTTTGCCTTCGAGAAATTCCCGCAAGCCAACAACCGCCTGACTACACAAATGAAGTCGGTGGGTGAAGTGATGGCAATGGGCCGCACGCAGCAAGAATCGCTGCAAAAAGCCCTGCGTGGCCTCGAAACTGGCATGTCGGGTTTTGATGAAATCACCACTGATCGCACCCTGATCGAATCAGAAATCGCGGCGCCTGGCCCTGAGCGCCTGTGGTACGTAGCGGATGCTTTCCGCGTCGGCATGAGTCTGGATGAAATCCACGCGATTTCGAAGATCGATCCATGGTTCCTCGCGCTGATCGAAGACATCCTGAAAGATGAAGCCGCACTGCGTGGTCGTAGCGTGGATAGCCTGAGCAAAGAAGAGCTGCGTCGCCTGAAACGTAAAGGCTTCTCTGATCGTCGTTTGGCCACTTTGCTCGGTTGCGATCAGAATGCCGTGCGTAAAGCGCGCCACGCGCTGAATGTTCGCCCGGTGTATAAGCGTGTAGACACCTGCGCAGCTGAGTTTGCGAGCAATACCGCCTATATGTATTCAACCTATGAGGAAGAATGCGAGGCGCAGCCAACCGACAAGAAAAAAGTCATGATTCTGGGCGGTGGCCCGAACCGGATTGGCCAAGGTATCGAGTTTGACTACTGCTGCGTGCACGCGGCACTGGCGTTGCGTGAAGATGGTTACGAGACCATCATGGTCAACTGCAACCCGGAAACTGTTTCTACCGATTACGATACTTCCGACCGGCTGTATTTCGAGCCACTGACGCTGGAAGATGTGCTGGAAATCGTGGCAGTTGAAAAACCATTCGGTGTGATCGTGCAATACGGTGGCCAAACCCCACTGAAATTGGCACGCGCGCTGGAAGCCAATGGTGTGCCTATCGTTGGTACTACCCCAGACATGATCGATGCCGCCGAAGACCGTGAGCGCTTCCAGAAGCTCTTGCATGATCTGGGCCTGCGTCAGCCGCCAAATGCCACAGCACGTACCGAGCCAGATGCGCTGCACTTGGCCCGCGAGCTGGGCTACCCGCTGGTGGTGCGTCCATCGTATGTACTGGGCGGCCGCGCAATGCAGATCGTGCATTCGGAAGATGATCTGGCCCGCTATATGCGCGAAGCGGTGAAAGTATCGAATGACTCACCTGTGTTGCTGGATCGCTTCCTGAACGACGCGATTGAGGTGGATGTGGATGCGCTGTCGGATGGCGAACAAGTCATCATCGGCGGCATCATGGAACACATCGAGCAAGCCGGCGTGCACTCAGGCGATTCAGCCTGCTCGCTGCCACCGTATTCGCTCTCGCAAACGCTGCAAGACGAGCTGCGTCGCCAGACCGTGGCAATGGCCAAGGCGCTGAACGTGGTTGGCCTGATGAATGTGCAGTTTGCGATTCAAGGCAAAGGCGACGCTGCCGTGGTGTATGTGCTGGAAGTGAATCCACGTGCTTCACGGACTGTGCCGTATGTATCGAAAGCCACCAGCTTGTCGCTGGCCAAAGTGGCTGCGCGTTGTATGGTGGGCCAGACTTTGGCCGCGCAAGGCGTTACCCGCGAAATCATTCCATCGTACTACTCGGTGAAAGAAGCGGTCTTCCCGTTCAATAAATTCCCTGGCGTGGATACCATCCTCGGCCCAGAGATGAAATCGACCGGTGAAGTCATGGGCGTGGGTACCACCTTTGCCGAAGCCTTTGTGAAGTCACAAATGGCCGCAGGCACCGTGTTGCCAAGCTCAGGCAGCGTGTTTATTTCGGTGCGTGAAGGCGATAAAGCGCAGGCGGTTGAGTGCGCGGGCATTCTGGCGAAGCTGGGCTTTAAAGTGCTGGCCACCAAGGGCACTGCCGCCGCGATCGAAGCGGCCGGGGTCGCCGTTACCGCGGTCAACAAAGTGACTGAAGGTCGTCCGCACGTGGTGGATATGATCGTCAACGGTGAAATCGGTATGATCTTCAATACCGTGGATGAGCGCCGCCAAGCGATTCAGGATAGCTATTCGATCCGTCACGAGGCACTGAAAGCCAAGCTGCCAGTGTTTACGACCATCGCAGGTGCTAAAGCGGCGTGTATCGGTTTGCGTGATATGAAAGAACTGAACGTGTATGACGTACAGGGCTTGCATCGCCTGCTGAATAACTGATATTTTTACGCCTGAACACAATCAAGCCGCCATGCTCATTCGAGCTGGCGGCTGTTATTTTTACAACCGGCCGCAGTGGGGCGACCGGGTGGAGAGCAGACATGAATAAAGTGCCATTGACCGTCGTGGGGGCGGAAAAACTGAAGGCAGAACTGGCGCATCTGAAAAGCGTCGAGCGTCCAGCCGTGATTGCGGCGATTGCCGAGGCCCGTAGCCACGGCGATTTGTCGGAAAATGCCGAATATGACGCCGCCAAAGAAAAGCAGGGCTTTGTGGAAGGCCGCATTGCCGAGCTGGAAGGCAAGCTCGCCAACAGCCAGATTATCGATCCGAAGAGCATGGCCGATTCGGCTGAGGGCCGGATTGTGTTTGCGGCCACCGTGGTGCTGCAAGACTTGGATAACGAAAGCGAAGTTACCTACCAGATCGTTGGTGATGACGAAGCCGACATCAAAGAAGGCAAAATTTCGGTGTCGAGCCCCATTGCCCGCGCCCTGATCGGCAAATACGAAGGCGATGTGGCCGAGGTACAGGCACCGGGCGGCATTCGTGAATATGAAGTGCTGGCTGTTCAATACATCTAATTATTAAGAGGCTGGGTATAGCCTGCTAAGCCTTATCAAGCATTGGCTGTACGCTGATACATCGTATGGGTAATGGGTTGAAGAACCTGCTGACCACTGTGTGGATTGGCGGCATGTGGATCATCGGCATCGTGGTGGCGCCGGCTTTATTCAGTAGCCTGGATAAAGCTGTGGCTGGCATGGTAGCCGGCAAATTGTTTCATGCCATCGGCTGGATCGGCATTGTGGCCGGGCTGTTTTTGCTGATCTGGTGGATCTGGATGGATGGCGCCCGGGCCTTTAAAGGGCAAAAGCTCTGGCTGATTATCGGTATGCTGCTGTGCACGCTGATCAATCAGTTTGCGATTTTTCCGCTGATTGCCGAAATCAAACCTGCGGTGAGTAACGCCGCCGAAGGCATGTTTGGGGGCGGCTTAGCCCAATGGCACACGATTTCCAGCCTGATTTATCTGCTGCAAAGCGTGTTGGGCCTGATCTATATCTGGAAAGAATAAAGCGCAAAACAAAAGGGCGCCTTGGGCGCCCTCTTTGTATTCAGCCAAACGCAATTAAGCGGCTTTCTTTTTGGCTTTAGGCAGCAGGATTTTTGGTTTGTCGGTATTGCTTGGGCGGTAGATCAACAGCAGTTTACCCAAGAGTTGTACCGGTGCCGCGCCCAGATCGGCGCAAATTTGTTCCATATACTGCTTGCGTGCTTCGCGATCGTCGCCCAGTACGCGAACTTTGATCAACTCGTGTGCGTCCAGATTAACGGCTATTTCCCGCATCACCGCATCAGTGAGACCATTGTTCCCAATCATCACCACCGGATTAAGGTGATGCGCCAAGCTGCGCAAATGACGGCATTGATCCGGGGTAAGTTCTAACATATTGATTAAATCCTTGAATTCTTGACTAACAGGACAGTTTAACCGATGGCAGGTATCAATTCCAGTAGTGCTTGGCTGCACGAGCATGTGAACGACCAGTATGTCCAGATGGCAAAAAAAGAAGGCTATCGGGCTCGCGCAGCCTACAAACTGCTGGAAATCGACGAAAAAGACAAACTCCTCAAGCCCGGCTTGTGGGTGGCTGACTTGGGCGCTGCACCTGGCAGCTGGTGTCAGGTGGCCAAGAAAAAGGTCGGCGGCAATGGCCGGGTTTTTGCCTTGGATATCTTAGAAATGGATCCCATCCGCGATGTGGAGTTTGTGCAGGGCGATTTTCGCGAGCAGGAAGTCCTTGATCGTTTTAATGCCTTATTGGATGGTCGGCAGGTAGACCTTGTAATCTGCGATATGGCCCCCAATATGAGTGGTAATGCCGTAACCGATCAGGCGCGCAGTATGTATCTGTGCGAGCTGGCCCTCGAATTTGCCCGTGAACAACTTAAACCTGGCGGACATTTTCTGGTCAAAGTCTTCCAGGGCAGTGGTTTTCAAGAATATATGGCGGAAATGCGGGAAACTTTTTCTGCCGTTGTGACACGAAAACCAAAAGCCTCGCGTGATCGTAGCCCCGAAGTCTATCTGCTGGGTAAGCAAAAAAAGGCTTAACGCTGCGGTTGAAGCGAGTAAAATAGTTTTGTCATTCCCAATGTTGGGAAACACAGGAGTAAGGCCGTGAACAATCTCGGCAAGAATGTCGCAATTTGGCTGGTCGTCGGCATCATTTTGATGACGGTGTTCAACCAGTTCTCCAAACATCAAGATACCTCGACCCAGGTGCCGTATTCGCAATTTATGGCGGATGTGGAGCAGGGGCGCATCGCCACGGCTGAGATTGAAGGCAGCCCGCTGCGTGGGCAATGGATTCGCGGGAAGAAAACCGATGGCAGCAATTATGCCACTCTGGCGCCATTCGATTTCCGCATGGTCGATACCCTCATCAAACACAATGTGAAATTCGCGGCTAAGCCAGAAGAAGAGCCAAGCTTGCTGATGAGCATCTTCGTCAACTGGTTCCCGATGCTGCTGCTGATCGGGGTGTGGATTTTCTTCATGCGCCAGATGCAAGGTGGTGGTAAAGGCGGCGCCTTTAGTTTTGGTAAATCCAAAGCCAAGATGCTAGATGAAAGCAATAACGCGGTGACTTTCGCGGATGTTGCCGGTTGCGATGAAGCCAAAGAAGAAGTCGCCGAGATCGTTGACTATCTGCGTGACCCAAGCAAATATCAGAGCCTCGGTGGCCGCATGCCACGCGGTATCCTGATGGTGGGCTCACCAGGTACGGGTAAAACCCTGCTTGCTAAAGCCATTGCTGGTGAAGCGAAAGTGCCATTCTTCTCGATTTCCGGTTCGGACTTCGTCGAGATGTTTGTCGGCGTTGGTGCTGCCCGGGTACGGGATATGTTCGAAAACGCCAAGAAAAACGCACCGTGCATTATCTTTATCGACGAGATCGATGCCGTGGGGCGCCAGCGTGGAGCTGGGCTTGGCGGTGGTAACGATGAGCGCGAACAAACCTTGAACCAAATGCTGGTCGAAATGGACGGTTTTGAAGGCAATTCCGGCATTATCGTAATTGCAGCCACCAACCGCCCTGATGTGCTGGACCCTGCTTTGATGCGTCCGGGCCGCTTCGATCGCCAGGTGGTGGTTTCACTGCCCGATATTCGTGGTCGTGAGCAGATTCTGGGCGTGCACATGCGCAAAGTGCCAATTGCCAATGACGTTGATGCTTCCGTTTTAGCGCGTGGGACTCCGGGTATGTCCGGTGCTGACTTGGCCAATCTGGTGAACGAAGCAGCACTGTTTGCCGCGCGCCGTAACAAGCGCTTGGTCGATATGGCCGACTTTGAATCTGCCAAAGACAAAATCTACATGGGCCCTGAGCGCCGTAGCATGGTCATGACCGAAGAAGAGCGTCGTGCTACCGCTTACCATGAGTCTGGACACGCTGTAGTGGCAGAAATGCTGGAAGGCACTGATCCGGTTCACAAAGTTACCATCATGCCGCGTGGTCGTGCGCTGGGTTTGACCTGGCAGCTGCCTGAACGTGACAAATTCTCGATGTACAAAGATCAGATGCTGAACGAGCTTGCCATTCTGTTTGGTGGCCGTGTAGCGGAAGATCTCTTCGTGCACCGCATCTCGACCGGCGCATCGAATGACTTCGAGCGGGCCACACGCATGGCGCGTGACATGGTGACCCGCTACGGGATGACCGAGAAGCTGGGGCCGATGGTCTACGGCGAGAACGATGGTGAGGTGTTCCTTGGTCGTTCGGTAACCACGCACAAAAATGTGTCTGAAGCCACCATGCAGCAAGTGGATGCCGAAATTCGCCGCATTATCGATGAGCAGTATGCGCTAGCGGTAAAAATCCTTGACGAGAACCGTGACAAGGTGGAAGCGATGACCACGGCGCTAATGGATTGGGAAACCATTGATCGCGAACAGATTCTGGATATTATGGCTGGCCGCCCACCGCGCCCACCGAAAGATCTGCCGCCACCGCGCAAAACGTTGAGTAGCGAAGAAACGCCAAGTGGCGGGGCCGAAGTGCCTCACGCACCAGCGGCTGAAGCGTAAGCAATTACACTCAAACATCAAGGCGGCGTGAGCCGCCTTTTTCTTTGGACGATAACAGCATGCAAATTTGGCAGTGCGGCCGGTTTAGCTTGTCGCTAGAGCGCCCTTTGGTCATGGGGATATTGAATGTGACCCCGGATTCATTTTCCGATGGTGGTCGCTATGTGGGCCTTGATGCGGCTAAAGCGCGCATCGAGGCAATGTTAGCTGCGGGCGCCGATATCATCGACATTGGCGGCGAATCCACGCGCCCGGGGGCGACACCTGTTTCCTTGCAGCAGGAGCTTGAGCGGGTCTTGCCGATCTTGGCGCTTGCTCAGCAATATCAGGTGCCCATTTCGATCGACACCTGCAAAACCGAAGTGATGCAAGCCGCCTTGGCCGCTGGCGCCGACATTATTAACGACATTGCGGGGCTTGAAGCGCCCGGCGCCATTGCTGCGTTACAGCGTAGTCAGGCCGGAGTGTGTTTGATGCATAAACAGGGCCAACCACAAACCATGCAGAGCGAGCCGCACTATCACGATGTCGTCACTGAAGTGGTCGATTATCTACTGGCGCGTGCCGCAGTCGTGGTGCAAAGCGGCGTATCCGCCGCGCGGATTGTGCTCGACCCTGGCTTTGGCTTTGGCAAAACGCTGGCCCATAATCAGTCACTCTTTCGTGCGATACGCAACTGGCAGCAATGGCCTTATCCGCTGCTAATTGGCGTGTCTCGCAAGCGAATGCTAGGCGAGCTAACGGGGCGGGAGGTTGCCGAGCGCATGGTGCCCAGCGTGGTGGCCGCGGTGCTCGCTGCACAGCAAGGCGCCAAAATAATTCGTGTGCACGATGTAAGTGAAACAGTGGATGCGTTAAAGATTTGGCAAGGGTTAAAATAAGCCCGATTAAAAATTAAATCACGAAGGATAGAGTAATGGCACGTAAGTATTTTGGTACCGATGGTGTGCGTGGTTTGGTGGGCGAAGCGCCAATCACCCCCGATTTTGCGATGCGTCTAGGTTATGCCGCCGGGCGGGTCTTGGTGGCTGAAAGCGCGAAACAGGGGCGCAATGATCACCCTGGCGTGCTGATCGGTAAAGACACCCGCATCTCGGGCTATATGCTGGAAGCCGCACTGCAGGCCGGCTTTAATGCTGCCGGAGTCGATTGCCATCTAACGGGGCCGCTGCCGACTCCGGGGATTGCTTATCTGACCCGCGCATTGCGCCTGTCGGCTGGGGTGGTGATTTCTGCTTCGCACAATCCCTACCACGATAACGGGATCAAGTTTTTTGGGGCTAGCGGTAAAAAATTGCCGGATGCGGTTGAGCTGGCGATTGAAGCGGCTATCGATGAGCCGCAGACCTGCGTAGCCTCGAAGCAAATTGGCCGCTCATGGCGGATTAACGATGCGGCTGGCCGCTACATCGAATTTTGTAAATCGACGTTTTCGAATGAACTGGATTTACGTGGTATGAAGCTGGTGGTGGATTGTGCGAATGGTGCTACCTATCACATCGCTCCGCACGTTTTTCACGAGCTGGGCGCTGAAGTCGTGAGCATGGGTGCGCAGCCGAATGGCTTTAACATCAACGAAGAAGTTGGCGCCACGCATCCGGAGGCGCTACGCCTTAAGGTGCTATCAGAGGGCGCGCACTTTGGTGTGGCCTTGGATGGTGACGGCGACCGCCTGATCATGGTTGATCGCGACGGCACGATTGTGGATGGTGACCAGCTCTTGTATGTGCTGGCCCTGCATCGCCAACAAAAAGGCACGCTGGGTAGTGGGGTAGTGGGTACGCTGATGACCAACCTTGGCGTGGAAAATGCCCTGAAACAACGTGGCATTGGTTTTGTGCGCGCCAAAGTAGGTGATCGCTATGTGCTGGAGCAGCTGGATGCACAAGGCTGGTTGGTAGGCGGCGAAGGCTCAGGCCACCTCTTGTGTCTGGATAAGCATACTACCGGTGATGGCATCGTATCCGCACTGCAAGTGCTGGAGGCACTTAAAGAATCTGGCCAAACGCTGGCGGGTTTCTGCAAAGACTTGCGACTCTCAAAGCAAGTGCTCAAAAACGTACGCATTGCCAAAGGCTTTGATTGCCATGGTTCGGAGGCGATTGCGGCCAAGGTGCAGGAAGCGGAAGCAGCTATGGGCACCGAAGGGCGTGTATTGCTGCGTCCGTCTGGTACCGAGCCCATGGTGCGGGTGATGGTCGAGCACACCGACGCGGTGCAAGCGCGGGAATGGGCGGATAAGATTGCCGCTGTGGTTACTGCCGAGGCTGAACAATCGGATGCTTGATGGGGTATATGGCTGAAGTGATTATTTATTAATCAATTTGGCCATATGCATGGGGTGAGTATCAATTGGCTTCAGCGCTTGAATTGAACTCACAAATAAAAAGGACTGCCGCGGCAGTCCTTTTTGTTGGGGCGATATCGCCAGCAGCTGCTTAGCCGAATTTACCGGTGATGTAGTCTTCGGTGGCTTTTTTGCTTGGTGCGGTAAAGATGGTATCGGTTGGACCCATTTCCACCATTTCACCCAAATACATATAAGCGGTGTAGTCAGACACCCGTGCCGCCTGTTGCATATTGTGGGTCACGATGGCGATGGTGTAGTCCTTTTTCAGCTCGTGCACCAGCTCTTCTACGCTTGCAGTTGAGATCGGGTCAAGGGCAGACGTCGGCTCGTCCAGCAGCAATACTTCAGGTTTCACGGCCACGGCGCGAGCGATACACAAACGTTGTTGCTGACCGCCAGACAAACCCAGACCTGATTGTTTAAGTTTGTCTTTTACTTCATTCCACAGTGCCGCTTTCGACAGGGCCCACTCTACACGGTCATCCATCTCGGCTTTTGACAGCGATTCATACAGCTTCACACCGAAGGCCACGTTGTCATAGATCGACATCGGGAATGGTGTTGGCTTTTGGAATACCATGCCGACTTTGGCGCGCAGCATGTTCAAGTCAATGCCTGAGCGCAGGATATTATCGCCGTTCAGGATGATCTCGCCCTCGGCCCGCAGTTTTGGATACAGATCGTACATGCGGTTAAAGGTGCGCAGCAGCGTTGATTTACCGCAGCCTGATGGGCCGATGAAGGCGGTGACTTTGCCTTCCAGAATATCGAGGTTGATGTTCTTCAGGGCGTGGAAATTGCCGTAGTAAAAGTTCAGGTTTTTAACGGCGAGTTTTGCGTTATTTGGCTTGCTCATGATTTCAATCCAATCTCAATATTAATGTTGTTTCGGCTCACGCAGCATCACGCGCGCAATCACATTCAGACCCAGTACAAACAAGCCAATCAGCAGCGCACCAGCCCAAGCCAGGGTATGCCAATCTTCATATGGGCTCATCGCAAACTGGAAGATCACCACTGGCAAGTTGGCCATTGGCTGATTCATGTTTGAGAAGAACTGGTTATTCAGGGCGGTGAACAGCAGTGGGGCCGTTTCACCGAGAATCCGCGCAACCGCCAGCAAGATACCAGTGGCAACACCCGCCTTGGCGGCACGCAAGGTCACAAACAGCACCATCTTCCATTGCGGGGCGCCCAAGGCATAAGCCGCTTCGCGCATGGCTGAAGGCACCAGGCGCAGCATGTTTTCGGTGGTACGCAACACCACTGGGATCACCAGCAGCGACAGCGCAATACCGCCAGCCCAGCCGGAGAAGTGCTCAACTTGTGCCACATAAATCTGGAACACAAACAGACCAATTACGATGGAAGGTGCGGCCAGCAAAATATCGTTAATAAACCGCGTTGCCGGGGCCAACCAACCACGATCACCGAATTCAGCCAGATAGGTACCAGCCATGATGCCAATCGGCGTACCGATCAGCACACCAACCAGTGACATTTGCAAGCTACCCAAAATGGCATTGGCCAAACCACCGGCGCTACCAGGGGCTGGGGTCGTTTGGGTGAATAGCGCCATATTGATGCCGGGCAAGCCATTGCTAAACAGCGTATGCAGAATCCAGAACAGCCAGAACAAGCCAAAGCACATCGCAAATAAGGAAATGCCCAGACTGATGTAATTAATCAAACGACGGCGAGTATATAAATTCATGATGATTCCTTAGGAATGTGCGCCTTCACTACGTTGCAGACGCAGCAGCAGCAATTTCGAGAGCACCAGTACGATGAAGGTGATCACAAACAGCAGCAGACCCAATTCGATCAGTGAGGCGGTATAAAGCTCACCATGGGCTTCGGTAAATTCATTCGCCAATGTGGCTGAAATGGTGGTGGCCGGGTCAAACAAGGAAGGCATCACTTGCTGCGCGTTACCAATTACGAAAGTCACAGCCATGGTTTCACCCAAGGCGCGGCCCAGGCCCAGCATCACACCACCGACGATCCCGTTTTTGGTGTAGGGAACAACGACATTCCAAACGACTTCCCAAGTGGTAGAGCCCAAACCATAGGCCGACTCTTTCAGCATGGGGGGCACCACCTCAAATACATCGCGCATTACCGATGAAATGAACGGAATAATCATGATGGCCAGAATCAGTGCGGCGGTAAACATGCCGATACCCATCGGAGGGCCGGCAAACAGCTCACCAATCAGTGGCCAGTTGGCGGTGGTTTCGGTCAGCCAAGGTTGCACGTGGTCGGCAAACAGCGGGGCAAAAATAAACAGACCCCACATCCCGTAAATGATCGATGGCACACCGGCCAGCAATTCGATTGCAATCCCGAGTGGGCGGCGCAGCCACACAGGCGCCAGCTCGGTCAGGAAGAGGGCAATCCCAAATGACAGTGGTACGGCGATCAAAAGCGCAATAAACGAAGACAGCAAGGTGCCGCGGATCGAAGGCCAGGCGCCGAATTGCTCGGTAACTGGGTTCCATTCGGTCGAAGTGATAAAGCTCAGGCCGAAAGCCTTAATGCTGGGCATGGCACCGTAAATCAGCGAAATAATGATGCCGCTGAGGGTGGCCAAAACTAGAAATGCAAAAAAACGGGTGCTGCCAACAAAAAGCGCATCTTGCAGACGCTGCATTTTCATTCGCTTGGCTTGGTCAGACATCAAATTTCTCCACTGCAGACCACAGATAAACACCCAATAGGTGGTGGGCCTATTGGGTGTGTTGGAATTGCGCGATTGTAACGTCTAGATCACGTTTGGCAATCGGCGCAGAGGCTTATTTCCAAACTTTGGCGCCGCCGGCAGAGATTTGTGCGGTCCAGTTGGCTTTGATCATGTTCACAACATTGTCTGGCATTGGGATGTAATCCAGATCCAGCGCGGTTTGGTCGCCGTTAGCGTAGGCCCAGTCAAAGAATTTCAGCACTTCAGCAGCTTGTTTGCCATCAGCCTGATTTTTGTGCATCAGGATGAAGGTCGCGCCAGCGATTGGCCATGAAGTTTTGCCTGGAGCGTTAGTCAGAACCAAGAACATGCCTGGAGCTGCTTTCCAATCCGCGCCAGCTGCCGCTGCTTTGAAGTTGTCTTCAGATGGCTCTACATAAGTGCCAGTGCTGTTTTGCAGTTGGGTGTGAATCAGTTTGTTTTGTTTAGCATAAGCAAACTCAACGTAGCCGATTGAGCCTTTGATACGTTGTACGTAGTTGGCAACACCCTCGTTACCTTTGCCGCCCACACCAGTCGCCCACTGAACGGCAGTGTTAGCACCCACTTTTTCTTTCCACTCTGGCGATACTTTGCTCAGATAGTCGGTAAACAGGAAGGTAGTACCTGAACCATCAGAACGGCGTACAACAGTGATGTTTTGGTCTGGCAGCGCCACGCCTGGGTTCAGCGCAGTCAGAGCTGGGTCATTCCATTTTTTGATTTTACCCAAGTAGATGTCGGCCAGAACTTGGCTGCTCAGCTTAACTTGGCCTGGTTTGATGCCTGGTACGTTGATGACCGGTACAACACCGCCCACCACGGTTGGGAACTGCAGCAGACCGGCTTTTTCCAGCTCTTCTGGTTTCAGTGGCATGTCAGATGCACCAAAATCGACGGTTTTGGCTTGAATTTGTTTGATACCACCGCCAGAGCCGATGGATTGGTAGTTCAGGCCAACACCAGTTTTAGCTTTGTATTGCTCAGCCCATTTGGCATACAGCGGATATGGGAAGGTCGCGCCGGCACCGGTGATGTCGCCAGCGATTGCGTGGGTGAACAAACCAGCGAGCAGGCCAGCACTAACGATCAGTTTACGAGCTAAAGTCATGCTAATTAATCTCCAGAGCGGAAAGAGGTATCAGTTGATTCGATGGGTCGCATCTTAGTCGGTCAATGTTTCCAAAATATTACAAATATTTCAGTGGGCGTCGAAGCTAGGGGAATTCTCGGTTTGACGGGGTAGGGGGGGGTTGTTACCATGCCCCATCATCAGGTTTCGGGAGTAAACCATGGCCCAGCAAATGGTCATTGGGAATTGGAAACTGCATGGCAGTATTGGTCAGATCAAGACTGTGCTCGGTGACGTGGCGCAGGCGGGGTTAGGGCCAAATGTTGGGGTGTGTGTGCCTGCCCCTTACATCATGCTGGCCAAGCAGATCTTGCAACATACCCGGGTGCAGTGTGGCGCTCAAGACGTTAGCCAGTACCACATTGGGCCATATACCGGTGAGGTGTCGTCTGGCATGCTGGCCGACGTGGGTTGCGAAATGGTGATTGTGGGTCATTCTGAACGCCGCCGCTTGTTTGGCGAAACAACCGAGCAGGCTGGCGTGAAGCTGCGCTCTGCGCTTGATGCTGGTTTGTTTGGTGTGTATTGCGTGGGCGAGTCGGCGGAAGAGCGCCGGCAAGGTATGGCTGAGAAAGTGGTGGCAGCGCAGCTTGAAGTGGTGCGTGGCTTGCCGATTGGCTTGTTTGCGGTGGCGTACGAGCCATCGTGGGCAGTGGGGAGTGGGGTGGTGGCCTCGGGCGAGCAGATCTCACCGATGCACCAGCTGATTAAATCCCAGCTCGATAGCCGAGTGAAGGTCTTGTATGGCGGTAGCGTGAAGTCAAATAATGCTGCTGAAATATTAGGGTTTAACCATGTTGACGGAGTGTTGGTGGGTGGTGCAGCACTTTCGGCGTTTGAGTTCCTGGCAATTTGCCAAGCTGCACGCTGATTGGTACAATTCACGCCGCCAAGGGAATGGAAAAAATGAATTTTATTACGAGTTTGGTTTTGATCGTTAACGTGATTTCAGCGTTGGCGGTAATCGTTTTGGTGCTGTTGCAGCACGGCAAGGGCGCCGATATGGGCGCTGCGTTCGGTTCTGGTTCTGCGGGTAGCGTGTTTGGCGCGGCAGGTTCGGCGAACTTTTTGAGCCGTTCTACTGCGGTGGCCGCCGCATGCTTTTTTGTGACCTGCATGGGTCTGGTGCTGCTGACTGCGCCTAAGTCAGCCAAAAATGATCTGGGCGTAATGTCAGGTGCGGCGCCAGCTGCTGCCGCCTCTGCGCCAGCTTCTGCACCCGCTTCGCAAAAGATTCCTGACTAATCGGTATTGGCCGGTTGGAACGCAGCGCGCTGAAGCTGCGGCAGTGAATATAGCTAAGCCACCGCCAAGGTGGTTTAGTTATTTATAAAAAAAGCAGTATTAATAACTGCTATTCTGTCTTTTTGTATTACTTCTGAACTGGGGATTTTCATGCTGCAAGACTACTTCCCCATCCTGCTGTTCTTGGTAGTCGGTTTGCTGGTCGGGGTTGCCCCGCTGCTGCTGGGTGCTGGGGTCGGTAAGGTCTTGGGAACGGTTCGGCCAGACTCGGCAAAATTATCACCTTACGAATGTGGTTTCGAAGCATTCGAAGATGCGCGTATGCAGTTCGATGTGCGCTACTACTTGGTGGCAATTCTTTTCATTCTGTTCGATTTGGAAGTTGCGTTTTTAGTTCCTTGGGCCGTGGTGCTGAAAGAGCTGGGAATGTTCGGCTTTGTTTCCATGATGATCTTCCTGGCCATTCTGGTGGTCGGCTTCGTCTACGAATGGATGAAGGGTGCGCTGGAGTGGGAGTAAAATAATGGAAGCTCAAAGTCTCGAAAAAGGATTTGTGACGACGACCGTTGATGCTGTCATCAACTGGACGCGCACAGGTTCATTGTGGCCAATGACATTCGGTCTGGCCTGTTGTGCGGTTGAAATGATGCATGCGGGTGCTGCCCGTTATGATCTGGACCGCTTTGGGATGGTGTTTCGTCCCTCTCCACGCCAATCAGATTTGATGATTGTGGCGGGTACCCTCTGTAACAAGATGGCGCCTGCATTGCGCAAGGTTTACGATCAGATGCCTGAGCCGCGTTGGGCGATCTCGATGGGCTCCTGTGCGAATGGCGGTGGTTACTACCATTACTCATATTCGGTGGTGCGCGGCTGTGACCGCATTGTACCGATCGATATCTATGTGCCGGGCTGTCCTCCGACGGCTGAAGCGCTGTTGTACGGTTTGATCCAGTTGCAAAACAAGATCAAGCGTACCAACTCCATTGCGCGTTCGTGAGGTGGTCATGGCCAATAAACTTGAAGTTTTACAAACCGCACTGACGACCATTCTGGGTGAAGACAAAATTCAAAGCCTGAAGCAGGCATTGAACGAAGTTACTCTGGAAGTCCCTGCTGCGCATTGGGCAGAAGTTGCGCTCACCTTACGTGATCATCCTGAGCTGCGCTTTGAGCAGTTGGTAGATGCCTGTGGTATGGATTACAGCGATTACCAAAAAGGTGCTTGGACAGGCTTGCGCTTTGCCGTGGTCTATCATCTGCTGTCTTTCACGCACAATGTGCGTCTGCGTGTGCGCGTATTCTGTGCGGATGATTCATTCCCGCTGATTAACTCGGTGGTTGATGTTTGGCCGGCAATCAACTGGTTTGAGCGTGAAGCTTTTGACCTGTTTGGTATTGTCTTCCAAGGGCATCCAGATCTACGCCGTATCCTGACCGACTATGGCTTTGTGGGTCATCCATTCCGCAAAGATTTCCCGGTGTCTGGTTATGTAGAAATGCGTTATGACCCTGAGCAGGCGCGAGTTGTTTATCAGCCAGTGACGATTGAGCCGCGCGAAATTACCCCGCGTATCATCCGTGAGGAGAACTACGGTGGCTGCTGAAATCCGTAATTACACGCTGAACTTTGGTCCTCAGCACCCAGCGGCACACGGCGTGTTGCGTCTGGTGTTGGAGCTGGATGGTGAGGTTGTTGAGCGTGCTGACCCGCATATTGGCCTGTTGCATCGTGCAACTGAAAAACTGGCCGAAAGCAAAACCTTTATCCAGTCGCTGCCTTATATGGATCGTCTCGACTATGTGTCGATGATGTCCAATGAGCATGCTTACTGCATGGCCATTGAAAAGCTGCTGGGTCTCGAAGTTCCGCTACGTGCACAGTACATCCGAGTGATGTTCGATGAAATTACCCGGATTTTGAATCACCTGATGTGGGTGGGCGCGCACGGTCTGGACTGTGGTGCGATGACGATCTTCCTGTACGCTTTCCGTGAGCGCGAAGATCTGATGGACTGCTATGAAGCAGTTTCTGGTGCTCGGATGCACGCTGCCTATTATCGTCCTGGTGGCGTTTACCGCGATCTGCCAGATGAAATGCCGCAATATCAGGCTTCGAAAGTGCGTAATGCCAAAGCGATTGAAGAGCTGAACAAGAACCGTCAGGGTAGTATGCTCGACTTCTTGGAAGACTTCACCAATCGTTTCCCGACGTATGTTGATGAATACGAAACCCTGCTAACCGATAACCGGATCTGGAAACAGCGTACCGTAGGTATCGGTGTGGTTGATGCTGATCGTGCGAAAGCTTTGGGCTTTAGTGGTGCGATGTTGCGTGGTTCTGGTGTCGAGTGGGATCTGCGTAAAACCCAGCCGTATGAAGTATACGATCAGCTGGACTTTGATATTCCTGTCGGTAAAACCGGCGACTGTTATGACCGGTATCTGGTGCGTATTGAAGAAATGCGCCAATCAAACCGGATTATCAAGCAGTGTATCGCATGGCTTCGGGCCAACCCAGGCCCAGTCATTACTGATAACCATAAAGTAGCGCCACCATCGCGTGAAGCGATGAAAGCCAATATGGAAGAGCTGATTCACCACTTTAAGCTGTTCACCGAAGGGATGCATGTTCCAGAAGGTGAGGCCTATGCCGCAGTAGAGCATCCGAAGGGTGAATTTGGTATTTATCTGGTGTCGGATGGTGCCAATAAGCCATATCGCCTGAAGATTCGTGCTCCCGGCTATGTGCACTTGTCTGCGCTGGATGAAATGGCTCGTGGTCATATGATTTCCGACGTGGTGGCCATTATCGGTACACAAGATATCGTATTTGGGGAGATTGACCGCTAATGTCACTAACCAATCTTCTGTCTGCTGAGTCGATTCAGCAAATTGATCGCGAAGTGGCCAAATATCCGGCCGAACAATCTCGTTCGGCAGTGATGGGTGCTTTGCGTATCGCGCAAACAGAAAAACGCTTTCTGACCAACGAGTTGATTGAAGCGGTTGCACTGTATTTGAATATCGCGCCGATGGCAGCGTATGAAGTAGCAACCTTCTACAACATGTATGACATGAAACCAGTTGGTAAATACAAACTGACCGTTTGTACCAATTTGCCCTGTGCTCTGTCGGGCGGTTACACCGCTGCCGACTATCTGAAGCAGAAACTGGGTATCGGTTTCAATGAAACAACTGCAGATGGCAAATTCACGCTGAAAGAAGGCGAATGCATGGGCGCCTGTGGTTATGCACCAGTAATGCTGGTGAACAATCACAGCATGTGTAACCACATGACGCCAGAAGCAATTGATAAAAAACTGGCGGAGCTTGAATAATGACCGTCTATGTAAAAGGTGTCGTATTTGGCGATGTGGATTTTGATAATCCCGATTGCTGGCGACTCGAAGAGTATGTAAAACGCGGCGGTTATGCGGCGCTGAAAAAAATCATCAACGAGAAAATCTCGCAAGATGACATCATTGCCGAAATGAAGACCTCAAGCTTGCGCGGCCGCGGTGGTGCAGGCTTCCCGACAGGCCTGAAATGGTCTTTCATGCCGCGTAGTTTTCCAGGTCAGAAATATCTGGTCTGTAATACCGACGAAGGCGAACCAGGTACTTTTAAAGACCTAGATATCATCGTGTACAACCCGCACGCCTTGATCGAAGGCATGATCATCGGCGGTTATGCGATGGGTATTACCGTAGGATATAACTACATCCACGGTGAAGTCTTTGAGGCTTATCAACGATTCGAAGAAGCGCTTGAAGAAGCCCGTGCTGCCGGCTTCTTGGGTGACAATATCCTCGGTTCGGATTTTAGCTTCCAACTGCATGCCCACCATGGCTATGGCGCCTACATCTGCGGCGAAGAAACTGCGCTGTTGGAATCACTGGAAGGTAAAAAAGGCCAACCACGCTTTAAGCCACCATTCCCAGCATCATTTGGTTTGTATGGCAAACCTACCACGATTAATAACACCGAGACATTTGCTTCGGTGCCATATATCGTACGTGAAGGCGGTCAGAAATTCCTAGAGTTGGGCAAGCCAAATAATGGCGGGACCAAGCTGTTTTCTGTTTCAGGCCATGTAAACCGCCCTGGCAACTATGAAATTCCGCTGGGTACACCATTTGCCGATTTGTTGGAAATGTGTGGTGGGATGCGTGATGGCAAAAAACTGAAAGCGGTGATCCCCGGTGGTTCGTCTGCGCCAGTATTGCCAGCCGATATCATGATGCAATGTACGATGGATTACGATTCGATCGCCAAAGCCGGCTCAATGCTCGGTTCAGGTGCCGTGATCGTGATGGATGAAACCGTGAGCATGGTTAGTGCGCTGGAGCGTCTGTCGTACTTCTATCACGAAGAGTCATGCGGCCAATGTACACCATGCCGTGAAGGCACTGGTTGGCTGTATCGCGTTGTGCACCGGATTGCGAAGGGTGAAGGTCGCCCTGAAGATCTGGATTTGCTGTCACGCGTAGGGGACAACATCGCCGGGCGCACCATTTGTGCGCTGGGTGATGCAGCGGTATTCCCCGTCCGTGGCATGTTGAAGCACTTCCGCCATGAATTCGAAGATCTGATCAAAGACGCACAAACAGCTAAGCCGCTGTAAGTGATCAAGATCCGGATTTTCTTTTGAATTATTGCCTTTGAATCGAGTCGAGCATGCTGGAAATCGAAATCGACGGTAAAAAGCTGACAGTCCCTGGTGGAAGCACCGTGATGGACGCTGCCAATTCTATTGGTGTGCATATCCCTCACTTTTGCTATCACAAAAAACTGTCCATTGCCGCAAACTGCCGTATGTGTCTGGTTCAGGTTGAAAAAGCACCTAAGCCGCTCCCGGCCTGTGCCACACCTGTTACTGACGGCATGAAAGTCTTTACCCATTCTGATCAGGCGGTTACCGCTCAGAAAGGCGTGATGGAGTTTCTGCTGATCAACCACCCATTGGATTGCCCAATTTGCGACCAAGGTGGTGAGTGCCAATTGCAAGATCTGGCCGTAGGCTATGGCCAATCAAGCTCTGATTACGCAGAAGAAAAACGCGTAGTCGCTAATAAAGATCTGGGCCCGCTGATCTCAACCGACATGACGCGCTGTATTCATTGCAGCCGCTGTGTTCGCTTTACTGAAGAGATTGCTGGCTTCCAAGAGCTGGGCATGGCAAACCGTGGTGAATTTACTGAAGTTATGCCGTTTATTGGCAAAACTGTAAATTCAGAAATCTCGGGTAACGTGATTGATCTGTGTCCGGTTGGTGCTTTGACGAGCAAGCCTTTCCGTTACAGCGCACGTACGTGGGAGCTGTCTCGTCGTAAATCGGTTGGTGCGCACGATGGCCTTGGTTCTAACTTGATCGTTCAAGTTAAAAATCACAAAGTAATGCGCGTGTTGCCACTGGAAAATGAAGCGATCAACGAGTGCTGGTTGTCTGATCGTGATCGTTTCTCATACGAAGCGCTGAATAGCGCCGAACGTTTAACTGCGCCAATGCTGAAGCAGGGCGGGGTATGGCAGCAAGCCGATTGGCAAACTGCATTGGAGTACGTTGCCAACGGTCTCAAGCAAATCGTTGCTGAACACGGCAAAGACAGCGTTGCAGTAGTTGCTTCACCAAACTCAACGGTTGAAGAATTGTTTGCGCTGCGCAAATTGATGGCTGGCCTGGGTGTAGAACAAGTGCAAGCATTTGCACGTCAGGCAGACTTTGCGGCTCGTACGCAAGGTGCTAAATGGTTAGGCCAAAGCATTGAAGAGTTGGCTCAAAATGAAGCGATTCTCTTGGTTGGCTCAACTCTGCGTAAAGAGCAGCCACTGCTGGCACAGCGCCTGCGTCAAAGCGTGAAAAAAGGACTGCTGCTGTCGGCTGTTAATCCGCATCGCGATGATCTGCTGACAAAAGTGGCTGCGGAGCTGCTAGTTCGTCCAGATCAGCTTGTGGAAGGCCTGCTGCAAGTCGTAAAAGCAGTCGCTGAGCAACAAAATGCTACCGTGCCTACGCATGTTGATCTGAGTGGCGTGGTTGTCTCTGCTGAAGCCGCTGCAATTGCGCAAACGCTGATTGGTAAAGCCAAAGCCACAGTGCTGCTTGGTAATCTGGCGCAAAATTCAGCTCGTTTTGCTGAAGTTTATGCTGCGGCTGAAGTTCTGGCGACGCTCACTGGCGCCAAACTGGCTGTGCCAGCGATTGCTGCCAACTCGGTTGGTGCTGAGTTGATTGGTGCTGATGTGGGTGGCAATGTGTTTGCTACGCCGAAAAAAGCCTATGTCTTCCTCGGTGTTGAGCCAGAGTTTGACGCACACAATGGCGCGCAAGCACTGGCTGCCGCTCAACAAGCCGAAATGGTTGTGGTGCTGAGCCCATTCCAGAGCTGTGCGCTGGAGTACGCTGATGTCATGCTGCCAGTGTCACCGTTTACTGAGACCTCAGGTACTTTCGTAAACATGGAAGGTAAGGCACAGAGCTTTAATGGCGTAGTTCGCCCACTCGGTGAAACCCGTCCGGCTTGGAAAGTATTCCGCGTGCTGGGTAATGTGCTGGGCTTTAGTGGCTTTGACTACAACTCCTCAGAAGAAATTCGCGATGAAGCGCTGGCCGGTGATATTACCAGTCGCCTGAGCAATACACTGGTAACCCCAGTGGCGGTCAAAGCACAAGCTGCTACTGGCTTGGTCCGCTTGGGTGAAGTGCCGGTATATGGTACCGACAGCATTGTGCGTCGTGCGCCAAGCTTGCAAGCATCTGCGGATGCAAGCCTTGCCCAAACCTTGCGTGTTAATGCGGCTACGGCCAGCAAACTGGGCTTGGTGACTGGTGGTATGGCGAAAGTGAGCCAGGCTGCTGGCGAAGCTGAATTGTCTGTGGCGATCGATGCTGGCTTGCTGGATGACGTGGTGCGCGTAGCTGCGGCTACACCGTTGACCCGCAATCTGGGCGATCTGGTTGGCGCGATCAGCGTGGCTAAGGCTTAAGGGAGCGTGATGATGGAATTTCTACAAAACTCGCTTCACCTTGATCCAAACATCGCTTTCCTGATTTGGACGTTACTCAAGATTGTCTTGATTGTGGCGCCAATCATGGGGGCGGTAGCCTACCTGACCTTGGCTGAGCGCAAAGTGATCGGCTACATGCAGATCCGTATCGGCCCGAATCGGGTCGGTCCGTTTGGTTTGCTGCAGCCGATTGCTGACGGCGTGAAGCTGCTGCTAAAAGAGATCATCGCGCCAAGTGCGGCCGATAAGAAACTCTTTTTCATGGCTCCGGTGATGGTATTGATCCCCGCGCTAGCAGCGTGGGCGGTTGTACCCTTTTACCCCGGGTATGTATTGGCTGATGTGAACGTCGGTTTGCTCTACGTGATGGCCATTACCTCAATGGGTGTCTATGGCGTCATTCTTGCCGGTTGGGCTTCAAACTCAAAATATGCCTTCTTGGGGGGGATGCGTGCTGCTGCGCAGGTGATCTCTTATGAGTTGGCCATGGGTTTCGCCTTGGTGGGTGTGATTATGGTTTCAGGTAGTTTGAACCTGACTCAAATCGTCGCTCAGCAGGGGGCCGGTATCGGTGGTGGCTCGATTCTGTCGTGGAATCTGATCCCACTGCTGCCACTGTTCATTGTGTATTTCATCGCTGGTGTAGCTGAAACCAACCGTGCGCCATTTGACGTGACCGAAGGTGAGTCAGAGATCGTCGCCGGTCACATGGTGGAATACTCGGGCATGAGCTTCGCGCTGTTTTTCTTGGCCGAATACGCCAACATGATTCTGATTTCTGCGATGGCATCGATCATGTTCTTGGGTGGTTGGCTGTCACCATTCCCTGCTTCATGGCCAGTGCTGGGTGCAGCGAGCCCATTGTGGTGGGTGTTGAAGGTTGCTTTCTTGCTGTTCTGCTTCCTGTGGTTCCGGGCTACTTTCCCGCGCTACCGGTATGACCAGTTGATGCGTTTGGGTTGGAAAATTTTCATCCCTGTGACCTTGGTATGGATCATTGTGGTTGCTGCTTGGATGCAGACACCATGGTCGATCTGGTAATCGGAACGCAGAGGACAGAGGATCATGGAGAAAATGACTCATTTCTTTAAAACCTTCCTGCTGGTAGAGCTGGTGAAGGGCCTGATGTTGACGGGCCGTCACTTTTTCCAGCGGAAGATTACCGTCCAGTTCCCGGACGAAAAAACCCCGTACAGCCCACGCTTTCGTGGTTTGCATGCTCAGCGCCGCTACGCCAATGGCGAAGAGCGTTGCATTGCCTGCAAATTGTGTGAAGCGGTATGTCCGGCAATGGCCATCACCATCGAATCTGAGGCGCGCCCAGACGACAAAACCCGTCGTACGACTCGCTACGATATCGATCTGACTAAATGTATCTTCTGCGGTTTCTGTGAAGAAGCCTGTCCGGTTGATGCCATTGTAGAAACTCACATTTACGAGTATCACGGCGAGAAGCGCGGCGATCTCTACTACACCAAGCCGATGTTGTTGGCAGTTGGTGATCGGTATGAGGAAGAAATTGCCAAGCGTAAAGCTGCTGATGCGAAGTACCGCTAAGGATTGCGAACCATGGATTTGAGTTTAGCGATTTTCTATGTATTCGCCGTGGTGCTGGTGTTTGCCGCATTCCGTGTGATTACAGCCAAAAACCCGGTGCACGCTGTGTTGTATCTGGTGCTTTCATTCTTTAACAGCGCGGTGCTGTGGATGCTGATGAAGGCTGAGTTCCTTGCTGTGTCGCTCATTGTTATTTATGTCGGCGCGGTGATGGTGTTGTTCCTGTTTGTGGTGATGATGTTGGATATCAACTTCGAGGCGCTGCGTAAGAGTTTCTGGAAATTCTTACCGGTGGCCGGCACCGTGGCTGGGATCATGTTGGTTGAGATGGTGCTGATCCTAACGCACCGTTATGCCAAGATCGATGCAGCTCGGATCGTGGAGCCTTCATTCAACACGGCTTCAGCCGAAGTGCTAGGTAAATTGATTTACACCCAATACTTCCTGCCATTCCAGTTGGCTGCAGTATTGCTGCTGGTGGGTATGGTGGCAGCGATTGCCTTGACGCTGCGTAAGCGCAAAAACACTAAATATCTGAATCCTGGTGATCAGATCAAAGTGAAGCGTGAAGATCGCGTCCGTATTGTCAAAATGCAGTCTGAGCCACGCATCGTTGCTGATGATGCGGCAGCTGACGACAAGCCCGCGGCTTAAGGGGACGAGATTATGTTATCGCTAACTCATTTTCTGGTGCTGGGTGCCATCATGTTCGCTGTGAGCGTGTTTGGTATCTTCATGAACCGCAAAAACCTGATTGTATTGTTGATGGCCATCGAGTTGATGCTGCTGTCGGTCAATATGAATTTCATCGCGTTCTCGCAGTATTTGGGCGACACCGCGGGTCAGATTTTCGTCTTCTTTATCCTGACGGTGGCGGCTGCCGAATCGGCAATTGGCCTCGCGATCTTGGTTGTTCTGTTCCGTAATCTGCGGTCGATCAACGTTGAAGATCTGGATAGTCTGAAGGGTTAAACCGGACAACATTAATCGGACAATAATACCAATGGACATGAAATCGATTTATCTGCTAATCCCGCTGGCACCGCTGGCTGGTGCGCTGATCTCCGGCCTGTTAGGCTGGGTGATTGGCCGCCGGGCAGCACACTGTGTCACCATCGCGGGCGTTGCAACTGCCTTTGGCCTATCCGCCTACGTGTTGAACTATCTGTTGAATGGCGGTGCGCCATTTAACGGTACGGTTTATACCTGGCTGACCGTAAACGGGGTTAACCTGAACGTAGGTTTCCTCGTTGATAACCTCACTGCCATGATGATGTGCGTGGTGACCTTCGTATCGCTGATGGTCCATATCTATACCATTGGCTATATGCATGAAGATCCTGGTTATCAGCGCTTCTTTAGTTATATTTCGCTGTTTACCTTCTCAATGCTGATGCTGGTCATGAGTAACAACTTCGTGCAGTTGTTCTTTGGCTGGGAAGCTGTGGGTCTGGTGTCTTATCTGCTGATTGGTTTCTGGTTCAAGCGTCCTACGGCGACTTTTGCCAACCTGAAAGCCTTCTTGGTCAATCGGGTGGGTGACTTCGGTTTCCTGTTGGGTATCGGCTTGGTACTGGCGCACTTTGGTACTCTGGATTACGCCGAAGTATTTGCAAAATTGCCAGAGCTGCAAAATGCCACCATCAGCATCATTCCTGGTACTTCATGGTCTTTGATGACTGTGACTTGTATCTTGCTGTTCATCGGTGCCATGGGAAAATCAGCACAGTTCCCGCTGCATGTATGGCTGCCAGATTCGATGGAAGGCCCAACGCCAATTTCAGCCCTGATTCACGCGGCAACGATGGTAACGGCGGGTATCTTCATGGTATCGCGCATGTCGCCAATGTTTGAGCTGTCGGAAACAGCGCTGAACTTCGTCTTGGTGATTGGTGCAATTACTGCACTGTTTATGGGTTTCTTGGGGATTATCCAGAACGACATCAAACGCGTGGTGGCGTACTCAACCCTTTCACAGCTGGGCTACATGACGGTTGCACTGGGTGCCTCGGCCTACTCAGTTGCGGTGTTCCACCTGATGACCCATGCATTCTTTAAAGCATTGCTGTTCCTTGCGGCGGGGTCGGTCATCATGGGTATGCACCACGATCAGGACATCCGCAATATGGGTGGCTTGCGTAAGTACATGCCAATTACTTGGATTACTTCGCTGATCGGTTCGTTGGCCTTGATCGGTACGCCTTTCCTGTCGGGTTTCTACTCGAAAGACTCGATTATTCTGGCGGTAGAAGCTTCTAAGCTGCCAGGCGCTGGTTTTGCGTACTTCGCCGTGATTGCCGGTGTGTTTGTGACCGCATTCTACTCGTTCCGCATGTATTTCTTGGTCTTCCACGGCAAAGAGCAGTGGATGCAAAAGAAAGACGACCACCATGCGCATGGCCATGATGATCATGACCACCACCACGGGCTGGGTCCGAACGACAAACCGCATGAATCACCATGGGTAGTTACACTGCCACTGGCTCTGCTGGCGATTCCATCGCTGCTGATCGGTGCCTATGCCATCGGACCGATGCTGGCAGGTGATTTCTTCAAAAATGTGATCTTCGTGAATCATGAAGCGCATGGCGCAATGGAAGTGGTTGCTGAACACGCCCATGACTGGGTGCATATGGGTCTGCATTCATTCATGACGCTGCCGTTCTGGCTGGCGCTGGGTGGTGTAGTTGCAGCTTACGTCTTCTACATGGTTAATCCGGCGATTCCTGCAGCATTTGATCGCTTCTTCACTTCAATCGGTATTAAGAAACTGATGGAAGAGAAGTACTACATGGATCACCTGTACATCAACGTCTTTGCGGCGGGTGGCCGTGCGTTGGGTACCTTGTTGTGGAAAGTGGGTGATACCCTGCTGATTGATGGTCTGGTCGTGAATGGTACTGCCAAGTTGGTAGGCCTGTTTGCCAGCCTGACACGTCGCCTGCAAAGCGGCTACATCTATCACTACGCATTTGCCATGATTCTCGGCGCCTTGTTGCTGCTGACGATCTGGTTGGGTGGTGTACTGCAAGTGCAGTGATCAGTGGTTCACTGATTGCCGGATTTAATTCATTACAAGTAGGTTAACTATGACGGGTAATCTCCTCAGCCTCGCGATCTGGCTGCCAGTGGTGGCAGGCTTGGTCGTGCTCGCAACGGGTGGCGACAAAAATGCGCCTGTTGCGCGCTGGCTGGCGCTGATCGGCGCTTTGGCCTCTTTCCTTGTGACCATTCCGTTGTACACAGGGTTTGATTCATACCATGGCGGCATGCAGTTCGAAGAACTGAAGCCTTGGATCGAAGCTTTAAACATCAATTACCATCTGGGTGTCGATGGTCTGTCGATGTTCTTTGTCATCCTGAACAGCTTTACCACCCTGATGGTGGTATTGGCTGGCTGGCAAGTCATTGAAAAGCGTGTGGCGCAATACATGGCTGCATTCCTGATTATGTCGGGTCTGATTAACGGTGCGTTTGCTGCGCTGGATGCCATCCTTTTCTACGTCTTCTTCGAAGCGATGCTGATCCCGATGTATCTGATCATCGGTGTTTGGGGTGGTCCGCGCCGCGTGTATGCATCGGTGAAGTTCTTCCTGTATACACTGCTTGGTTCCTTGCTGACGCTGGTTGCGTTCATCTATCTGTACTACCAGAGCGGAGGTAGTTTCGATATTGCCAGCTACCACCGTCTGCCACTGACTATGGCGGCCCAAACCTTGTTGCTGGTGGCTTTCTTCTTCGCTTTTGCGGTGAAAGTACCGATGTGGCCAGTGCATACCTGGTTGCCTGATGCCCACGTTGAAGCACCGACTGGTGGTTCGATGGTGCTGGCGGCAATTACGCTGAAACTCGGTGCCTATGGTTTCCTGCGGTTTGCTTTGCCGATCGCACCCGATGCTTCGCGTGAATACGCATGGGTGTTTGTCGCGCTGTCGCTCGTGGCTGTGGTGTATATCGGCATGGTGGCCTTGGTGCAAACCGATATGAAAAAGCTGGTGGCTTATTCGTCGATCTCACATATGGGCTTTGTCACACTGGGCTTCTTTATGTTCGGTGGCGTGGCAGGTAAAGAGCTGAATGCTTGGGCGGTTGAAGGTGCCTTGGTGCAGATGATCTCTCACGGCTTTGTTTCTGCCGCGATGTTCTTCTGTATTGGGGTGATGTACGACCGTGTACATAGCCGCAAGATCGCAGATTACGGCGGTGTGGCGAACAAAATGCCAATCTTTGCCGCCTTCATGATGTTGTTCGCCATGGCGAACTCAGGTTTGCCAGCCACTTCTGGTTTTGCGGGCGAATTCATGGTGGTGCTGGGCGCAGTGCAGGTGAATTTCTGGTACGCCGTTGCTGCTGCCACTACGCTGATCTTCGGTGCGGCTTACACCTTGTGGATGTACAAGCGCGTGATTTTTGGTGACGTAGCGAATGAAAACGTGGCTGAGCTTAAAGATGTGAATGCCCGTGAATTCCTTGTCCTGGCCATTCTGGCGGTTGCGGTGTTGGGGATGGGTCTTTATCCAAAACCATTTACCGATGTGATGCACCAATCAGTGAATGATCTGATTTGGCATGTATCGCAATCGAAATTGCCACAACTTCCATAAATTTGAATACTACAAGTAGGCTAGAACCATGAATTGGACCAGTCTTAATCCTTGGGTGGCCACGCCGGAGATCTTTCTCCTGTGTGCAGTCTGCGCCATCCTTTTACTTGATCTTTTTATTAGCGATGCCAAGCGTGGTGTGACTTACGTGCTCACCTTACTCACTTTACTGGTGACCGGTGTACTGGTTGCCTCAGGCGTTTCGGCGCCGGCTGAGTATGGTTATAGCGAAAGCTTCTTGGTGGATCCGCTATCCAGCTATGCCAAGCTGACTATGATTGTGGGCGTGGCGCTGGTATTGGTCTACGGCCGTTCATATGCAAAGGCTCGCGGGCTATACCGGGGGGAGCTATTCACGCTGTCGATGTTCTCCCTGCTCGGGATGATGGTGATGGCCTCCGCGGTGAACTTCCTGACTCTGTATGTGGGTCTGGAGCTGATGTCACTGTCGATCTACGCCATGGTAGCCCTGAACCGTGATTCAGTCGCTTCAACTGAAGCGGCGATGAAATACTTCGTGCTGGGTGCACTGGCTTCAGGGATGCTGTTGTACGGCATGTCGATGCTGTATGGCGCGACTGGTTCACTGGATGTATTTAAAGTTGCTGCGGCCATTCAGTCTGGCGCTGCCAATCAATTGCTGGTGGTGTTTGGTCTGGTATTTGTGGTGACCGGCTTGGGCTTTAAGTTTGGTGCGGTGCCATTCCATATGTGGGTGCCTGATGTTTACCAAGGCGCGCCAACCCCAATGACACAGCTCATTTCAACTGCGCCAAAAGTGGCGGTGTTAGTGCTGGCACTGCGTGTGCTGGCCCAAGGTCTGGAAGGCTTTGCCCCAGATTGGCGCGGTATGTTGATGATTCTGGCGGTACTGTCGATTGCCCTGGGTAACCTGACTGCAATTGCGCAAAGCAATATCAAACGTATGCTGGGTTATTCAACCATTTCGCATATGGGTTTTGTATTGCTGGGTTTGCTGGTCGCGAATGTCAATGGCTATGCTGCTTCATTCTTCTACGTAGTGAGCTACGTGCTGATGGGCGCAGCCGGCTTTGGTATTCTGATGCTGCTGTCCCGCGCGGGTTTTGAAGCGGAACAAATCAACGATCTGAAAGGTCTGAACCAACGCAGCCCTTGGTTTGCACTGATGATGTTGTTTGTGATGTTCTCAATGGCAGGTATTCCGGTGTTCCTCGGTTTCTTTGCCAAGCTGTCAGTGCTGAAAGAGCTGGTTAATATGCATCTGGTTTGGCTGGCAGTGTTCGCGGTGATCTTCTCGCTGATTGGTGCGTTCTACTACCTGCGGATCGTGAAAGTGATGTACTTTGATGACGCAGAAAGCCATGAGCCTTTGCAGGCTTCACTGGATGCCAAAGTCGTGCTGTCAGTTAATTGCGCACTGTTGCTGGTATTGGGCTTGATGCCAAACCAGCTGATGAGTGTGTTGATTGATGCGGTACAGCGCTCGATTGTGGTAGCAGCTTACTAACCGGATCAAGATGCAAAATCTGTTGTTGATCGGTACATTGGCGGCTTTGGCCGCCAATTTGCCTTTTCTAAGTGAAAAAATATTCTGGGTGCGTCAACCGCAAGATGAGCAGAAAGCGTTTGCTTGGCGCCTGCTGGAGATGGCGGTTGGCTTTGTACTCGTAGGGCTAGTGGCTCGGCTGGTTGAAGGTCAACAGGCCATCGTACACACACAAAACTGGCAATTTTATGCGGTGGTGCTGGCCCTGTTTGTCGTGTTGGCTTGGCCGGGCTTTGTGTGGCGGTATTTCTGGCGTCGGCCTGGATTGTAAGCTGCCCGACTTGCCAAAAAACTATGCGCCGTTTATGATTGCGCTTCTTTAGGCACGTAGCTCAGCTGGTTAGAGCACCACCTTGACATGGTGGGGGTCGTTGGTTCGAGTCCAATCGTGCCTACCAAAATTTTGAGGACAAGACATGCAACGAACGACAACAACAACCGTTTCTACTCAGAATGGTTAGCCGTTTGCAGTCTTGTTAAATGAAAGTGCGGCTAGTCCGCACTTTTTTTTTGCTTAATTCTGGCCGTTGTGGCCGCTCACCGTGTAAAGGCGGAAATCATGCCCGTAGTGACTCTTCCAGATGGCTCGCAGCGCCAATTTGAATCTGCGGTAACTATTGCTGAAGTGGCGGCCAGTATTGGTGCCGGGCTGGCACGTGCCGCGCTGGCTGGTAAGGTTGATGGTCGCTTGGTGGATACCAGCTATCTGATCGAACAAGATGTACAGCTGGCCATCGTCACGGATAAAGATGCCGACGGCGTGGAAGTGATTCGCCACTCCACGGCCCACTTGTTGGCGTATGCGGTGAAACAGCTGTTTCCAACCGCCCAAGTTACGATTGGCCCCGTGATCGAGAATGGCTTTTACTACGATTTTTCGTATGAGCGCCCATTTACTCCCGAAGACCTGCAAGCGATTGAAAAGAAAATGCAGGAGCTGGCCAAGAAAGACATCCCCGTTGAGCGCTATGAGTTATCGCGTGATGAGGCGGTAGCTTACTTCAAAGGTATTGGTGAGCATTACAAGGCAGAGATCATTGAATCGATTCCGGCTGATCAGGTGCTGAGCCTGTACCGCGAGGGTGAATTTACTGATCTATGTCGCGGTCCGCACGTTCCTTCGACAGGCAAGTTGAAAGTCTTCAAGCTGATGAAAGTAGCAGGCGCCTACTGGCGCGGGGATAGCAAGAATGAAATGCTGACCCGTGTGTACGGCACGGCTTGGGCAAAAAAAGAAGATATGGAGCAATACCTCCATATGCTGGAAGAAGCCGAAAAACGCGATCACCGTAAAATTGGCAAACAGCTAGATTTGTTCCATATGCAAGACGAAGCCCCCGGGATGGTGTTCTGGCACCCGAAAGGCTGGACTTTGTGGCAAACCATTGAGCAATACATGCGCCGCAAGCTGGGGCAGCATGGCTATGAAGAAATCCGCACCCCCATGGTGATGGATCGTACTTTGTGGGAAAAATCTGGCCACTGGGAAAACTACCGCGAAGGCATGTTTACCACCGAGTCGGAAAAACGCGACTATGCCGTGAAACCGATGAATTGCCCGGGCCATATTCAAGTGTTTAACCAAGGCTTGCGCTCGTATCGCGATTTGCCGTTGCGTTACGCAGAGTTTGGCTCTTGCCACCGTAATGAGCCATCGGGCTCACTGCATGGCATTATGCGGGTGCGTGGTTTTGTGCAAGATGATGCGCATATCTTCTGTACTGAAGAGCAGGTGCAGGCTGAAGCCGCCAAATTCATCGATCTCTTGAAAGAAGTTTATGCTGACTTTGGTTTCGATGAGATTCTAGTCAAGCTATCGACTCGCCCAGAAAAACGAGTAGGTACCGAAGAAGCTTGGGATAAAGCCGAGGCAGCACTGGCAGCCGCGCTGCAATCCAAAGGCCTGGAGTTCGAATATCTGCCGGGTGAGGGCGCATTCTACGGCCCGAAAATTGAGTTCACTCTTAAAGACTGTCTGGGCCGCCTGTGGCAGTGCGGCACCTTGCAGATCGATCCGAACTTGCCAGAGCGCTTGGGTGCGGAATACGTCGGTGAAGATAATGCCAAGCATCGGCCAATTATGCTGCATCGCGCGGTACTGGGCTCGCTCGAGCGTTTTATTGGTATTTTGATTGAAAATCATGCCGGTGCATTCCCAACTTGGTTGGCGCCTGTGCAGCTGGTGGTGATGAATATCTCTGAATCTCAGCGTGAATATGCCCAACAAGTGACCGCCCGTCTTACACAAAGCGGCCTGCGGGCAATTGCTGACTTGAGAAATGAGAAAATAACCTATAAAATTCGCGAACATAGCTTGCAACGCCTTCCTTACCAACTAATCATTGGTGACAAAGAGCGCGATGCAGGGTTGGTGGCCGTGCGTAAACGCAATGGCGAAGACTTAGGGCAAATGACCGTGGAAGCGTTAATCGCGCTGATTCAGGCCGAGTTGCCACAAGCCTAAGCCATGCCGAGGCACGGTTTTGTTTTTGAATGACTTGGAGTAAAGACAATAGCTGCTCAGGACAAAGGCCCGCGGATCAATGGTGAGATCACCGCGCGCGAAATTCGTTTACAAGGTGTGGATGGCGAACAACTCGGTATTGTTACGCTGAATCAAGCGCTTCAAATGGCTGAAGAAGCGGACGTAGATCTGGTTGAGATCGCGCCAACTGCGCAGCCACCGGTGTGCCGATTGATGGATTACGGCAAATACCGTTACGAAGAGGCCAAGAAGAAGCACGCTGCCAAGCTCAAGCAAAAACAGGTTCAGGTCAAAGAGATCAAACTGCGTCCAGGTACTGACGAAAACGACTACCAAGTTAAATTGCGTAGCGCGATTCGTTTCCTGAACGATGGTGATAAGTGCAAATTCACGCTGCGTTTCCGCGGTCGTGAAATGGCTCACCAAGAACTCGGTATGGCCCAGCTGAAACGTGTTGAAGCCGACTTGCTGGAACTGGCGACCGTTGAGCAACATCCCAAGCTGGAAGGCCGGCAAATGGTGATGATGCTGGCACCGAAGAAAAAATAACGGACTGACGACTGTGTCTGTTAAGGAAAGGGCGTAAGCCCCGACCAACAGTCGTAACATAAGCGTGGTGGCAGGTATTAAGCACTGGGTAACCAGACGCCTGTCGCCTGATCTAACAGCTCATCGGAGCAATGCAATGCCTAAGATGAAAACCAAGAGCAGCGCAAAAAAGCGCTTCAAAGTGCTTGGCAGCGGTGGTGTTAAGCGCGGTCACGCGTTCAAACGCCACATCTTGACCAAGAAAACCACTAAAACCAAGCGTCAATTGCGCGGTACCTCTATGGTCGACGCGACCAATATGGGTCACGTTCGTGCAATGTTGCCTTACGCTTAACCAAGGAGAAGAACCATGCCTCGCGTTAAACGTGGTGTAACCGCACGTGCTCGTCACAAAAAAGTATTTGCCCTCGCTAAGGGTTTCCGTGGTCGTCGTAAGAACGTCTATCGCGTCGCCAAACAGGCGGTGATGAAAGCCGGTCAATACGCATACCGTGACCGTCGTCAGAAAAAACGTCAATTCCGTCAACTGTGGATCGCGCGTATCAACGCCGCTTCACGTGAGTGCGGTCTGGCGTACAGCCGCTTCATGAACGGCCTGAAAAAGGCTGGCATCGTGGTTGACCGTAAAGTGTTGGCTGACTTGGCTGTATTCGACAAACCAGCTTTTGCTGCTTTTGTTGAAAAAGCTAAAGCTAGTCTCGCTGCCTAATCGGTTCTGCTGATGAGAAGGGAGGCTTAGCCTCCCTTTTTTAATTCCCAGTGCCAGAGCCTGCGCTTACAATAGCGCTTTTCCTGCAGATTGCTGTGGCAACGCGGCTGCCTTTGTAGCCGTATTGCTTCAACAATTTCCATTCACCACCAAGATCGGGCGCAAAACCATGGTTGCGAACGTGCAAACGTTACTCGATGCCGGTCTGGCCGCTCTCGCAGCGACCAATGACCCGGTAGAGCTAGAAAATGTCAAAGCCCAATACATCGGTAAACAGGGCGAAATTTCCCAATTAATGAAGCAGCTGGCGAGCTTGTCCCCCGAAGAGAAGAAAACCTTCGGTGCGACAGTAAACCAAGCCAAGCAAGCTTTTGAAGCGGCTCTAACAGCCAAGCGTGATGCCATTGCCGCGCAAAAGCTGGCGGCGCAGCTCGCTGCCGAGGCGCTGGATATCACTCAACCCGGGCGGGGGCACGCCACAGGTGGCCTGCATCCGGTCACGCTGGTGCAGCAGCGGATTGAAACGCTGTTTGCCAGCATGGGCTTTGCCGTGGCGGATGGCCCGGAAATCGAAAACGATTTTCATAATTTTGAAGCGCTGAATATCCCGAAAAATCACCCTGCGCGGGCGATGCAGGATACGTTCTACGTCGAAAACGCTGGCGAGCCGCTCGTGTTGCGCACCCATACTTCGCCGATCCAGGTGCGCTACATGCTGGATAACCAGCCACCAATCAAAATCGTGGCGCCAGGTCGCGTATTCCGCGTTGATTCAGATGCCACTCACTCGCCGATGTTCCACCAAATGGAAGGCCTGTGGGTTGATGAAAATGTGTCGTTTGCAGATCTGAAATCGGTGATTGTCGACTTCCTGCGCCGCTTCTTTGAGCGTGATGATCTCGAAGTGCGTTTCCGTCCGTCTTTCTTCCCGTTTACCGAGCCATCGGCCGAAATCGACGTGAAATGGTCGAAAGGCTGGATGGAAGTGGGCGGCTGCGGCATGGTGCACCCCAACGTGCTGAAAAACGTAAATATCGATCCGGAAAAATACACCGGTTTCGCGTTTGGGATTGGCCTGGACCGCTTTGCGATGCTGTATTACGGCGTGAATGATCTGCGCTTGTTCTTCGAGAACGACCTGTCATTCCTGTCCCAATTCAAATGAGCCGTGCAAAATGAAATTCTCTGAACTGTGGTTACGCAGCTGGGTGAACCCAGCTATCAACTCGGATGAATTGTCGCACTTGCTGACAATGGCCGGGCTGGAAGTAGAAGAAAACGAGCCTGCCGCACCGGAATTTACCTCGGTGGTCATCGCCGAAGTGCTGTCGGTAACTAAGCATCCTGATGCCGATCGACTGAATGTGTGTTCGGTTAATGTTGGCGAAGCCGAGCCCTTGCAGATTGTCTGCGGTGCGCCCAATGTGGCTGCTGGTCTCAAAGTGCCGTGCGCCCGGGTGGGGGCAGTGCTGCCTGGTGACTTTAAAATCAAGCAAGCCAAAGTCCGTGGCATCGAATCATCGGGCATGTTGTGCTCAGGCGATGAGCTGGGTATGCCATCCGATGTGGATGGCTTGCTGATTTTACCGGCCGATGCGCCAGTGGGTACTCCTTTGCGCGATTATCTGACGCTGGATGATCGCCTGATGACCCTCAAGCTCACGCCTAATCGTTGCGATTGCTTGTCAATCCGCGGCCTGGCCCGCGAAGTGGCGGCGCTAACCAAAGCGCCTCTGCACGCGGTCGATACGCCGGCGGTGGCGGTAACGAGCACGCTACAGCGCCAAGTGAAACTCGACGCGGGTGATGCCTGCCCCCGGTATGCTGGCCGAGTCATTGCTGGCGTTAATCAAGCGGCGCATACCCCTGATTGGATGAAGCAGCGCCTCGAGCGTTGCGGTGTGCGTCCGATTTCTGCGATTGTCGACGTCACCAACTATGTGCTGCTCGAGCTTGGGCAGCCGATGCATGCCTTTGATCTGGCCAAGCTGGAAGGCGACATTCAGGTGCGCTTCGCCAAAGCGGGCGAGCAGATCAAGCTGCTGAACGACAAAGAATTGGCTCTCACCGACGATCTCTTGGTGATCGCCGATGAGGTAAAACCCGTGGCCTTGGCCGGGATTATGGGTGGTGCGGACTCGAGCGTCGAAGCCGGTTGTACCGATATCTTCCTTGAGTCGGCCTTCTTTGCGCCCAATGTGATCGCCGGTAAAGGCCGTCGCTTTGGTTTCTCGTCGGATTCGAGCCATCGCTTTGAGCGTGGCGTGGATTTTGGCTATGTGCGGGAAGCGCTGGAGCGCGCCACGGCCTTGATTATTGATATTTGCGGTGGCGCTGCCGGCCCGATTACCGAGGCCTTGGCAGAATTGCCAGCGCGCCCAGCTGTGGCCTTGCGCGTATCCCGCGTGGCCAAAGTTCTGGGCGTCCAGCTACCAGCGGCGGAAATCTTAGATTTGTTGCTGGGGCTGGGCCTGCGTAGCAGCTTGGCGGGCGATGTGATCACCGTAACGCCACCATCGTATCGCTTTGATATCGAAATCGAAGAAGACCTGATCGAAGAAGTAGCACGGGTTTACGGTTACGATCGCATTCCGGTGGCAGCCTCCAACGCCAAAATGGCGATGTTGCCGCAAGCAGGGCATCTGCGCAGCAAGCACAGCCTGAAGCACATTCTGGCGGGCCGTAGCTACCAAGAAGCGATCAATTACGCCTTTGTTGAAGCGCAGTGGGAAGCCGATTTTGCCGCCAATGCCGCGCCGATCAAGTTGATTAACCCCATCGCCAGCCAGATGAGCGTGATGCGCTCAACGCTGCTGGGGGGGCTGATTGCCGGCCTGCAACACAATATCAATCGCAAGCAAGACCGCGTACGCCTGTTTGAGCTGGCCCGCGTGTTTAATGGCCTGACCGCCGACACTCAACCGGAAAAAATCGCCGCCCTGGCATGGGGCGGGCGCTTTGCCGAGCAGTGGGGCGCGGGCAAAGAGCGGGTTGATTTCTTTGACGTAAAAGCCGACGTGGAAGCGCTGCTGGCGCCGCGGGTGGCCGAATTCCGCCGCGCCAATCATCCCGCCCTGCACCCAGGCCGCAGTGCCGAAGTGGTGCTGAATGGGCAGGTGATCGGGGTGTTGGGCGAATTGCATCCACAGTGGGTGCAGCAATACAGCCTGGTGCATGCGCCGGTGGTGTTTGAGCTGGATGTGGCCGCGCTCACACAAGTCGATAAATTAAAAGCCAGCGCAGTGTCTAAATTCCAGCCCGTGCGCCGTGATTTGGCCCTGCTGATGGATGAAGCCGTAACGGTGGCGGAGCTGAAAGCGGCTTTTGCCAGCGCCAAGCAAGCCATCGTGGCGGAAGTGGAAGTCTTTGACGTCTATCGCGGCAAAGGCTTGCCAGAAGGGAAAAAGAGCCTTGCATTCAAAGTCTTATTGCAAGATACTCACAAAACTTTAACTGATGAAGAAGTCGATGCTGCCATGACAGCATTGCTGAAGAAGGCAGAGAAATGCGGCGCGATCTTGAGAACATAATGCAATACGAAGCCCCTACCCTCACGCTGACCAAGGCCGATCTGGCCGATATGCTGTTTGACAAAGTAGGTTTGAACAAACGGGAAGCCAAAGACATGGTCGAGGCTTTTTTCGATGAAATCCGCAATGCCCTCGCGGAAGGTGATTCGGTGAAATTGTCGGGTTTTGGCAATTTCCAGCTGCGTGAAAAACCGCAGCGCCCGGGTCGCAATCCAAAAACCGGGGAAGAGATTCCGATTTCAGCCCGTCGCGTGGTGACCTTCCACGCCAGCCAGAAACTCAAAGGAATGGTTGAAGTTCACTATGCAAAACTCCAGCAGCGTTATTCCAACCAGTGATTTGCCGCCGATTCCTGCCAAACGCTACTTCACCATCGGTGAAGTCAGCGATTTGTGCGGGGTGAAGCCGCATGTACTGCGCTACTGGGAGCAGGAGTTTACCCAGCTTAAGCCGGTGAAACGGCGCGGCAACCGCCGCTATTACCAGCATCATGAAGTCTTGCTGGTGCGGCGGATTCGTTCGCTGCTGTATGAGCAGGGCTTTACCATCAGCGGGGCACGGAATCAGCTGGGCACTTTACTCAGCGAGGCCGACCACGCGGGCAATGGCGAGATTTCACTCACTGAAATCCGCCACGAAATCGAAGACCTGCTGGCCTGGCTGGAAGATTAAACGGCCAGCTTAGCTCAGAGGCCAATGCCGCGGCATTGGCCTTTTTCTTGGCCGAACCACCCGCGTAAGCAGGTAAAATAACGGCAACCTACACGCAGAGAACAGCATGCGGCAGATTTTTCTCGATACTGAAACCACCGGTTTGCGGGTGGAAGATGGCAACCGGATTCTAGAAATCGCAGCGGTTGAAATGATCGATCGCAAGCTCTCGCCCGCCGAGCGGCATTTGCATCGCTATATCAACCCGGAACGCGATTCAGAAGAGGGCGCGCTGAATGTTCACGGCTTAAGCACCGAATTTTTGCGCGATAAGCCCAAATTCGAGCAAATCGTCGATGAATTTCTGGCGTTTGTTACCGATGCCGAGCTGATTATTCATAACGCCCCGTTTGACGTGGGCTACCTGAATATGGAGCTGGGCCGCTTGGGGCGCGGCAAGATTCAAGATTACGTCGCCAAGATTACCGACACGCTGGCCATGGCCAAAGACTTGTGGCCTGGTAAGCGTAATAGCCTTGATGCCCTTTGTGATCGCTACGAAGTCGATCGCTCGGGGCGGACTTTGCACGGCGCGCTGATCGACTGCGAGCTCTTGGCCGAAGTGTATATGGCGATGACCCGCGGGCAAGATAGCCTGCTGATCGACTTTGCCCCCAGTGTGGAAGAAGCCGCCAGCAACGCTGCCCGCCGCAGCGCCCGCGCGCCACTCAAATTGGCCAGCGTTAGCGCCGAAGATCTGGCCGCCCATCAGGCCTATTTGGCTGAACTCGATAAAATCGTCAAAGGTGATTGCCTGTGGCGTACCTATGATCCGCTGCCGCCTGCGAGCGACGCAGGTGAGGCGGCCTAAATGAGCGTTTGCATGAATACCACCGAACTCAAAGCCGCCGCGCAGCAAGCGTGGGAAGACGACGATCTGGCCCAAGCCGAGCAGCATTTTCTGGCGGCGCTGGCCATCGACGAGCAGGACGCTGGCTCGCACTATGAACTGGCCCTGCTGTATAAAAACATGGAGCCCAGTAATTGGGCCAAAGCCCAGCAGCACAACGCCCGTGCGCTGGCGCTGAACCCCAGCGACGAAGCCGCCGCCTGGAATCTCGGCCTCGCCGCCACCGCCAACCGCGATTGGGCCACTGCCGCCGCCGCCTGGACCGCCTTTGGCGAGCCCGCCACGGCCGAACAACTGGCGCAAGCGCAGCCCGGTGCGGAAATCGCCATTCGTATCCGGCTGGATAAACAGCAAGAAGTCATCTTCGGCCATCGCCTCGACCCTGCCCGTGCGCTGGTTACCGGTATTCCGCTGCCCGATCTGGGCATCGGTCATGGCGATATCCTGTTGCTCGATGCCGTACCGCGCGGTGCGCGAGAGAAAAACGGCATTAGCTATCCGGTGTATGAAGTGCTTGAACGTTGGCAAGCAGGTACCCCTGCCACGTATGTGCTGGAAGCCGAAGTGCCTGATGAAGCTGCACAAGATACCCTCTTTAAGCTCGCGGCTGAGCATCAGTTGCCCGTGGCCGATTTTGATTTCAATGTCGCCAGCGAAGCCCCGAAATGGCTGGTGGTGCGCCAATACGGCGTCGCCGCCGATGAAGATCAGCCTGTGGCCGATCTGATCGCAGCATGGCTCACCGCGCGAAGCGATGTGATTATTCGCGATGTGTATGTGGCGTATCCGGAAGAGTAAAACCGAGGCTACGCAGGCCGGATTTGGTGTTTGCCAAATTTGGCCTATTCAAGCTCCGCCACAGCCGCATGCCTAGATTGACTGCGGGTCTTCGGTGTTAGGGAGCTTTGCTTTAGCCTACTCGCTCGCCTAGGCGGGCTCAATTGACAAATGTGTTGCCATCCACGATGAAAAAGATTGCCCTGGTGCCCGCCGCCGGTAGCGGCAGCCGCATGGCCAGTGCCACGCCGAAACAATACCTCGACCTACTCGGCCAGCCGTTGATCGCACACACGTTGCGTGCCTTGCTTTGTGCGGCGCAGATTGATCAGGTGGTGGTGGTGATTTCCGCTGAGGATGAGTGGTGGGATAGCTATGATTGGGCGGCTTTGCTCGGCAGCTTTGAGCGCCTGCAGGTGTTGCGCGTTGGTGGCGCGAGCCGCGCTGAATCGGTGATGAATGGCTTAGCAGCAATCGATGCTGCTGATGAGAGCTGGGTGCTGGTGCACGATGCTGCGCGGCCTTGTCTAACCAGCGCGCAGGTGGATGGCATGATTACCCAGCTAGAGTATGATCCGGTAGGCGGCATCCTGGCTGTACCAGTGGCCGATACCCTGAAGATCGCCGCAGCCGAGCAGCGCATTGCACGTACCACACCACGCGATGGCCTGTGGCAAGCGCAAACCCCACAGATGTTCCGGCACGGTGAATTACTGGCCGCGCTGCAAGACGCTTTGCCCAATCACGTGGCGGAGATCACCGACGAAGCCAGCGCCCTCGAGCGCCTTGGTAAATCACCCAAGCTGATTATGGGCAGCCCGTGGAATTTGAAAGTGACTTATCCGCAGGATTTACATTTGGCTGAATTGTTGTTGCTGCGGGAAAAATGATGGGCTGGCAAGCCGTGTGTGCCAGCGATTCACTATCACCCGATTTCACTTTTACTGTGATCTATATCGGTACATTCGGCATGATGTTGGCGCTTTTGCTTGCTTATTTATGCGGCAAAGATCACGACGGCACTCAGACTGTAGTGCGATTTCGATTGGCTGCATGGCTAAAAATGGGTGTGTTTGCGCTGCTATTGGGTTTGGGCTCTGCTTGGTTGATGCACCGGCATACGTTTTGCGAATGGCAAATCGATACGCAGCAATTAAAGTTGAGGCTGCCATATGTGACGGATCGCAGCCTCCGCCGCGATGAAGTAAGTGAGATTCGCTTGGCTTTTCCACATAAGCACAGCTGTGGGATTGCGATCTACACTGCCGAAGCACGTTTCGCTAGCGGCGATATTCGCTGCACGGAGGCAAAAATACTAACGGAGCAATTACAGCGATGGCAACAAACTGGAAAGTGGGTGCTACCCCCTTGAATGGCTATTTTCTTGGGATGAATCTGGCATTGCTAAGCAAGTCTTTCATCCCTCACGAGCCTTTGTTTCCGTTTTATCCGCTTGGCCTGATTTGGCTGCTGTATTTAGGTGTGATCGTGTTTGTGGCTTGGCAGGTCATCGGAAAGCCCAGTATCAAGACGTTGTTTTCGGTGTTGACTGCTTTACTGGGATTGCAGATTTGCTTCTTGCTGATTGAAGCGGGGGTGCAATATACACGTGGAACCCAGTATTACTGGCGCTCATTCTCTGATTTGGTGATGTTTATTTTGCTGTGGTTATGGTTAAACCGGCACCGTCAGCAGTCTATTGCTTGTGCAGACTCATCCGGGCAAATTCAAAATAAGGATATTTAAAATGACTTTACCCTTCCGTATCGGCCAAGGCTGGGATGTGCACCGTATGGTGCTGGAGCGCCCGTTAATACTGGGTGGTGTGCATATACCCTATGAAAAAGGCCTGCTTGGCCATTCGGATGCCGATGCGTTATTGCACGCGATTACCGATGCGGTGCTGGGGGGCGCGGGCTTGGGCGATATTGGCCGGCATTTTCCTGATACCGCGCTGGAGTTCAAAGGCGCAGATAGCCGCGTCTTGCTGCGCGAGGCAGTGCGCCGGGTGCACGAGGCCGGCTGGCAAGTGGGAAATGTGGATGCCTCTATCCTGATTCAGCAGCCGAAAATGGCGCCGCATATCCCGGCCATGGTGGCGAATATTGCCGCTGATTTGGGGGTCGAGGCCGCTTGCGTAAATGTAAAAGCCAAAACCTACGAAAAGCTGGGCCCAGTCGGGCAGGGCGAGGCGGTTGAGGCTCAGGCGGTGGCCTTACTATTGCCCATAGTGCCCTAAGCCACAGACTTTGGGGCAAATAAAAAGCCCGGTTATGCCGGGCTTTGCGTGCGGGGATTTAACCGCGTTGCTTGCGTCGTGCCATCGCTAAGCTAAGTAGGCCAAGCCCCATCAGTGCATAAGTTTCAGGTTCTGGCACCGGAGCTACGCCTTGTAATTGCACTGCGTCAATTTCTTCCCAGGCATTCAGATTGTGGTTGGTATTGACATGAATTTTCAGTGCATGGGTCAGAAAGCTGGTTGCTTGCCAGCTGGTACGAAAATCGACTACCTGACCGGGTTGACTAGTGTCGATACCCTGCCAAACGGTATGCAATTTGCCCTGGGCATCTAGGGCGTCAATTTGCGTTACGAAACCGTTACCATAGGTCTCCCTGATCAGGGCGCCGACAGAGTGCACGGGATTTGCAAAGGCAAGGGTAATAAACTCCATGCCGTTGTTTTTGTTAAGGGTTGCCCAAGCCGTGCCGATATCGCCATAGCTATTGGTATTGGGCGCACCTAGTGCCTGGGCAGCCGACCAGTTATTGGTGCCGTACTGCGAGCTGAAGCCAACTACTTGTGTGGCCCATTGTTCTACAACGGTGGCTTGAGCTGGGCTACTGATTAGCAAGGTGGCTGCGATAGCGCTCAACAGTGGTTTGATCATATGCAAATCTCGAATTCGATGACAGAAATGCGCAGAGCATATGACAAATATTACATTTTGAGCAAGACTTTTTTGGGGTGGGTGTAACTGTGGTCATAGTTCGACCATGACACCCAAAACAAACGCCCGAGGCAAGCTCGGGCGCAAGTGGGTGTTGATCTTGTTGTTATGGGGAATGCGCGCTTCCTTCTGGCTTAAAAGCGGTGGTTCAGACGAAGGCCCACTTCGGTACGGTCGCCATCCTGATTGTCGGCATTGTGGCGATACACAGCGTTAAAGCGCACGCGGGTGTATTTATCCATTTTGCGGCTGTAGCCGAGTTCCAGATCCGTTTCGGTGGCGGGCGATTGCAGATCGACCGCATAGCGTTGATGGCTGATCGCGCCGGTTTCCATGTCCACAATCGGTAGTTGCAGATTCATTTGCCCTGACAGCACGCGTAGCGGCTGGCTAACGGCAAAGCCCAGCGCATCGTGCTCGTGCAGCAGCGCTTGCTGATACCAGCCCAGGCTCCAGCCGGCCGTGGTGGTTTGGCTATCGCCGACTAGCCCTTGGCCGGCGCTACGGGTGTTACCCAGATTAAATTGCGCCATCAGCTGGCTTTTCACGCTCAGCGGCAATAGGCCGGTGACGGTGGTGTAGAGCGTGCTGCTGCGATCAAAATCCAGCGCGCCTGTTTGTGTGCCGCTGGCACCAAGCAGGCTGCCTTGCTCGATCAATTGCCCCACGCCGAGTTTAATTTCACCGGCGCCGAGTTTCTGGCTAAATTCGGCGGCCCAGCCGTTTTGTTGCAGCTGATTGCGCAGTGGCTGATTCGGGTCGGCGGCCAGATCGGTGCTATTGAGCAAAGCAAAGCGGATTTGCTGATTAGCATTGAATTGGTAACCCAAGCCCATATAGCTCAGCGCTTGTTCATTCAGATTAAAGTAGGGGTTGCTAAAGCGGGTGGTGAGCGGCAGCTCGCCCAGCTCGGCGCCGATGCCCATGAAATGCTCGATCATGCCTTGGTTACCGGTAGCGATGGTGGTGCGGTCATCCAGCTTGTGAATCAGGTTGTAGCTACCCACCACGGTATTTCCTTCGCGCTCGGTCAGGCTGTATTGCAGCCGGGTATTGGGCGTGCGCTGTTCCAGCATGCCGAGCTGGCGATCCATCTGACTAAACATCTCGTTTAAGCCGCCGCTGTTGCGCTGGCTGGTGAGGCTGCCCATATCGTAGCTGTAGGCGCGACCAAAATCGTCGGTGGCGGTGAGCGCTACGCCACCAAAGGCTTTGCTTTGCACCAGTTTATTGGTACTCAGGGCCAGCGGAGCCAATGCATAATAGCCGGCGTTGTACACGGCGACTTTCGGTGCGCCAACAGGTTGCAAAGCGCGCTCTGCGTTCACCAAGCCCCATCCATATACCACATCGGGAGTGCCGGCGGCTGAGGTGCCGAGTTTATCGGCGGTTTTGAAGATAATGCTTGCGACTTGGTTGGCGCTCAGATACATCCAGCGGCTATAGATATCGGCCGCCAAGCCAGTCACCACCGGGGCAGCCATCGACGTGCCCGACATATAGGCATAGCGGTTGGCTGTGTAGGTGGAGGCGATATTCACCCCCGGCGCCACGACATAAAAGTAACGGGTGTCGCCCGCGCGATTGGAAAAACTGGCGATTTTATTATTGCTATCGACCGCGCCAACCACAATCATTTGCCCTTTGGCCCAGGCTTCTTTGGCGTAGCGGGCCGGCCACTCGGGGTTGGCGAGGCCGCTGTTGCCAGCCGCGACGACCACGAGTTTACCGGCGTTCACAACTTGTTGGATTCCGCTAGCGCCAAAAGGCCCTGGTGCACCTAGGCTAAGGTTCAGTACTTTGGCCGATGATTTGGCCGCAAAATTCATCCCAGCATTAAAGCTGGCTTCGCTGCCCGAGCCGGCGGCATTGAGCACTTTAATCGGGATCAGTTTTACATCGGGCGCGCCACCTACCACCATGCTGCCGTCGGCAGCCGCTCCAATAATGCCGGCCACATGGGTGCCATGGCCATGATCATCCATGGCGGTGCGGGTAGGGGCGAAGGCGTTATAGCCGGCCAGTAGCCGCCCACGAAATTCCACATGATTGAGATCGATGCCGGTATCCACGACCGCCACATTCACGCCAGCCCCGCGCGCGCCCATCAGATAGGCGGCGTTGAGCTTAATTTTGGATTGCCACCAGTTGTAACTGTTGCGCAGTTCGCTGGGCAGGGTTTTGTTGCTTGAGATATCCTGAATCTGCACATCCAGTTCGGGCAGATTTTCTTCGGCGTGGGCAAAGCCGGTGCAGAGGATGAGGAGCAATAGAGGGCGGCGCAGAACGGGCATGGGATCGACTCCTGTGCAGTGCGTTTTCAATATTAGCGATTGCTAATCTATGCCTGCATTATGCCAATGGCAAATGCTTCCTGACAGCCGGTCTTTCTTTCTTACAGGTTCAGCAGCAGGTAGTTTTAGCCTGTGCTAATGCGAGACAGGTTTGTATTAAATTGGGGTATATCGATGAATGTATTATTAAAAATAGCCTTAGCGGCAATACTTGTGCTGGGTATGTTGTTGGCGCAGGCGCAAAGCCTGCTGACCTACCCGCCACGTCATCAGTTGGCCACCGATCTGGCGCCGCAGTTGCAAGCCGTGCTGCCACAGGCCACCGTGCGGGCGTTTAATGGCCAGCTGATTATCAGCGCGCCGGATGAAGCCACGCTAACGCAGGCGCGGCAATTGCTGCAGGCACTTGATCAGCGCAGCAAAATGCTGCGCATCAGCGTGCGCCAGAGCGAGCTGAGCGCCACCCGGCAATGGCAGGTGGGGGTGGATGGCGTCTTGCGCTGGCCGGGCGAGAGCGAGCTGAGCGTGAATGCCAATGCCGAACAAAACCGCCAGCAGCGCAATCTGGCGCAAACCCTCAGTGTGCTCGAGGGCGGTGAGGCGATGATTAGCCTGGGGCTGCAGCGCTTTATCCCGCAGCTGACTTTTCGCTATCGCCCCGGCTATCAGGTGCAAAGCTATGGCGGGCAATGGCAAAGCGTAGATAACGGCTTTTATGCGCAAGCGCAAACGCTGGGCGAGCGGGTGCGGGTGCGTTTGCACCCATATAGCGCGACCATCGGCCGCGATGGCGTGGTACAACAGCAGCAAGCCTATAGCGAGGTGGAAGGGCGTTTGGGCGAATGGCTGCCGGTGGGGGAAACCCGGCAGGAGGCCAGCTCCGACCGGCGGCGGATTAATGGCGTCGATCAGCAGGAAACCCAGGCTAGCTACGTAATCTGGCTGAAGGTCGAAGTCGCCAGCGCGAATTAATGGCGGGCCAGAAAATCGAGCACGGCGGCTTCCTGCACGGCGTAAAACGGGTTATGCCGCAGCCGCAAGAGCTGATTGCCATGCACTTTGAGTACGCCGCGCTCACCCTGTAACAGCTGTACCAGATATTGCCCACTTTGCAGCTGCGCCGCATCGGGTATCCCGACCACCGGATCATTCGGCGCAAAAGGCAGCGCCACATGCGAGAGGGCATACAGCTGCGCGGGCCAGCTGACATTTAGCGGTGTGCGGCTCACCGGCCCCGCACCCTGCCGGCTTTCCCGCCACAGCTGCTGCGCGGTGGGGGCGCTGCGATTGCTGATTAACACGCGCAGGTAGGGCTTGGCGCTGGGGTGGTCAAACCAATTGAGCGCCCATTGCGCGCGGGGCAGATTCAGCAAGGGCTGAAACGGCTGATAACGGTTGAGATCATAAACCCACAGCTGATGCGGCCCGGCGGGCAGCCGTTCAAACAAAATACTGGCCACGGGCGCCGCCAGCACGGTGTCATCCACGCTCGTCAGATACGCCTGTGTGGGGGGCCAGCCTTGTAAATCTTGCCCCGCCAGCCCACTTTGCACCCGGCGGGTGAGCTCATCAATCTGCACGGCGGCGTTAAATGGAAACGAGTTGTACTTGTAGGGGTCGTATTCGGGCGCCAGCTCGCTCCAGGCAGCGGCGCCAATGCCACTTAGTGGGGCCAGCAGGCGGGTATATTTGGCGTAGCCCGCGCTTTGCGTGACCGCAAGTGCGGGAGAGATTAAGGTCAGGCTGGCGATGGGGGGCAGCGCTTCGCCAGCCAGTCGCGCCAGCTGATACTCGCAGCCCAGCGTGGCGCCAGTGGAATAGCCGATGTAATCAATCCGGCTATGCCGCCTTGCCAGATCGCGCATGGCCAAGCGCACTGCTGCGGCGGCATCTTGCCAGCGCAAGCGAGTCAGCGCCCCGGGTACGGTGCCATGCCCGGGCAGGCGCAGCCCCACCACGGTATACCCGCGCGCCTGCAGGCTCAGCCCCAGCGCGCGCAAGCTAAACGGTGAATCGGATAAACCATGCACCAGCAAGGCCGCCGGCCCGCCGGGGCGGCCGGGTAAGATAAAGGTGCGATTCCAGTTGTGCTGATAATCCAGCGGATTACTGATGCTGCCGCGCACATAGCGGCTAATGGCGCCCGGCTGCGGTGCTAGCTCGGCATACTGGCGGATTTCGGCTAGTAGCTGGTGTTCTTGTTGCTGATACTCGGCCAGGGTATCAATGGCAGAGTCTTGTTTATATTCGTGTTCTGGCACATACGTATGCCAAGGCTGCAAATCCGGCAGCTGATACAGCCACCAGCCCAGCCCGCCTAGCAAAGGCAGGCAAATACCGAGGGCGAGATAAGTCAAACGCAGAAACAGGGCGCGACGCAGCATGACAGGGCCGAGGCAAAGAAAAAACGCATCATACGATAGCCTTGCGCTAGCCGACAGCTGCGCCGTAGTCGCGGCGCGCAACTGCCACAGCGCCAGCGTTGGCTTGGCTTATTGAGTGCGCGCTGAGTGCGCAGGGATTAATCCGCTAGCGGCCATGGCGTGCCAGTGAGGCTATGCAGGCTGGCGCGACCCGCTTCCCAGCGTAAATAGCCGCCTGCGCCGGCATGCCAGTCGGGCAATACCCAGCGAGTGCCTGCGGGGTATGTGTGTCGGGCCGGCTTATGGGTGTGGCCGTGGATCATTACCCGGGTGGTGTATGCCTGTAGGGCGGCCGTAATCGCGGCCGGGTTGACATCCATGATGTCGGCGCTTTTCACCCGATTCATCTGCTGTGAGCGGGCACGTAGTTTGGCCGCCTGCTGATCACGCCAGCGCCGCGGCGTATGCAGCCACAGCCATTGCACCAGCCGGTTGCGTGCCAAGCGGCGATAGCGTTGGTAGGCGACATCGTCAGTACAATAGGCGTCGCCGTGCGCAAGCAAAATACGCTCGCCATCCAGCTCAATCAGGGTCGGATCGGGCAATATCTGGGCGCCACTGGCTGCGGCAAAGCGCGGCCCAGGCAGAAAATCGCGATTGCCGGGCATGAAATACACCGCCACGCCGTGTGCAACCAAAGCCCGCAAATCGGCGGCAATTGCCGCATCAAATGGATCGCTGAGCTGATCGTCCCCCAGCCAGTATTCAAACAGATCGCCCAAGATATACAGCGCTGCAGCCTGCGTCGCGGTGGTGCGCAAAAAGGTTTGCCAAGCCCCAACGGTGGCTGGGTCGGCGGGGCTGAGGTGTAGATCGGAGATAAACAGCGTGGGGCGGGTCATGGCGGTGGGCAATGAAAAAGCGCGGCGAACCGCGCATCGCTTCAGATTGATGACAAGCCCCACTCGTAACCAACCTCACTCGCGAAGCGAGGCTCCCCTCAAGGAGGGGACGGGAGGGGTGGGAAAAGAACATCAAGGCTGCAGATTAAGGGCCTTATTTCCTCGGCTCGGCTTTGCCGAGACGTGAAGGCGATTGTTCTTTCACTTTGTCCGCAGCCTGAAGCGCGGCGAACCGCGCTTGGATCAGGCTAGGTGAGCTTAAGCCAGCACTTCGGCTTTCAGGATCACCACATCTTCTTTAGGTACATCTTGGTGGAAGCCATTGCTGCCGGTTTTCACTTTTTCGATCGCATCCACGATGTCTTGGCCTTCGGTCACCACGCCAAACACGGCATAGCCCCAGCCTTGGGCGGTTTTGCTGCGGAAATTCAGAAAATCGTTGTCAGCGGCATTGATAAAGAATTGCGCAGTGGCTGAATGCGGATCTGGAGTGCGCGCCATGGCGATGGTGTAGATCTCGTTTTTCAGGCCGTTGTCGGCTTCGTTTTGAATGCTGGCGCGTTTGTCTTTTTTCTCTTTCATGCCTGGCTCAAAACCGCCGCCTTGAATCATGAAACCTTCGATCACGCGATGAAAAATGGTGCCATCGTAGTGGCCGTCAGTCACGTAATGCAGGAAGTTTTCGACGGTGATTGGCGCTTTTTCTGCGTTCAGCTCCAGTACGATGTCACCTTTGCTGGTCGTCAGTTTTACTTTGCTCATCAGATTACTCCTTGGTCGATGTCGAACCGCGATGCGGCTGGATGTTGCTTTGGTTTTATTTGGCTTTGCTCGCCTTGCTGGTGGCTTTTTCGGCTTTGGCTGGTAATTCGCGGGCGCTGCTCACTACGATGTTTTCCACCGGCTGATCTCCCGGTTTGGTCGGCGCTTTGGCAATCTGATCTACGACATCCATGCCGCTCACCACTTTGCCAAATACGGTGTAGCCCCATTTGTCAAAAGAAGGATAGTTCAGATTATCGTTGTCGTTCAGATTGATATAAAACTGGCTGGTAGCCGAATGCGGGTTGGCGGTGCGGGCCATGGCCAAGGTGCCACGATCATTTTTCAGGCCTTTTTCCAGCGCCTGTTTGGCTTCGTTTTCGACTGGCTGCTTGGTAGGTTTTTGCTCCATCTCGGCGGTATAGCCGCCGCCTTGCACCACAAAACCATTAATCACGCGGTGAAAAATCGTGCCGTCGTAGTGTTTGCTTTTTACATATTGCAGAAAATTCGCCACCGATTTCGGTGCGGCTTCCGGGTACAGTTCCAGCACAATTTTGCCCTTGCTGGTATTGAGTTCAACTTGAGGGTTGGCGGCAGCAGCGGTCAGGCTGCAGAGGGCCAGCGTAGCGGCAAGCACAAAACGTTTCATCAGAAATCCTGCAAAACTGGGTGAATGGGCGGGAAATAATCAAACAATCATACCACGAGGGCGGTGTAGAATTGTCGGGAACAAGGAGCATGTGTGATGTTGAAATTGCCTACCGTTGACCAATTGATTGGTGAATTCGATACCGTTTTGCGCACTTTAGCGGCCCCTGCCAGCAGTGTGCGCCCGCATCCCGATCAGGGCTTGCCCGAGGCCGAGCTGAGCGCCGAGGAAAAGCGCCATGCCGCCGGCCTGATGCGGGTGAATCATTGTGGCGAAGTTTGCGCGCAGGCCTTGTATCAGGGCCAGGCGCTCACCGCCCGTAGTGATACGGCACGTGAAGCCCTGCGGGAAGCCGCGCATGAAGAAGTCGAGCATCTAGCCTGGACTCGCCAGCGGCTGGATGAGCTGGGTAGCCACCGTAGCCTGCTCAATCCCTTGTGGTATGCCGGCTCGTTTGCCATGGGCGTCACCGCCGGGGTGATTGGCGATAAGTGGAATTTAGGCTTTCTGGCCGAAACCGAGCGGCAAGTCACTGCGCATTTGCGCAGCCACTTAGCGCAGCTGCCCGAGCAAGACGCTAAAAGCCGCGCGATTGTGACGCAGATGGCGATTGATGAGACCAGCCATGCTGAGCAGGCCGTCGCGCTGGGCGCTGCCGAGCTGCCACTGCCGGTGGCCACCTTGATGACCGCCACCTCGAAAGTAATGACCACCCTGTCGTACCGCATTTAAAGGCGGCCGCCGGTGCCGGCGGCGGATTTGCGCTAGATCAGAAAGCGGCCAAAAAGCGGCATGCCAGGTGAATTTTTGGCAGCCGCGGGCCAGTAGAACGCGATATAAACGAGCTATGGTTTTTTCTGGTAGGTGAACGCGATGTCGAATATGCTGGCCCCAAGCGGGATTGTGGATTACGTCGAGCACAGTGCGCTCGATAAAGTGGCGCTGCCGCAAGCGCGTCTGTGGGTAATGGCGATTATCGGCGGGATGTTTATCTCGCTGGGTGGCCTTTTGGCGCTGGTGGTGGCGGGGGGCTCGCCCGGGCTGGCGGCCAGCAACCCAGGCTTGCAAAAATTTGTGTTCGGGGCCGTGTTTCCGATGGGCTTCATCGCCGTCGTGCTCACCGGCGTAGATCTATTTACTTCCAATTGCGCCACCCAGATGGTGCCCCTGCAGCGCGCGCGCATTGATCTGGCCACCGTGGCTCGCGTGTGGAGTGTGTCGTATCTAGGTAATTTTGTCGGCGCCTTGCTCACCGCTTGGGCCTTTGCCTATATGACCGGTATTTTCAAGCCGGGCGAGCCGGCCACCAATTTCTTGCTGAATGTCGCGCATCACAAGCTGGAAAACCCATTTATCACCACTTTTTTTAAAGGCATGCTGGCCAATATTCTGGTCTGTGTGGCGGCTTGGCAGGCTTATTCGGCCAAAGATACGCTGGGGCGGATGATGGCCATCTGGCTGCCGGTGATGGCTTTTGTTGCACTGGGCATGGAGCACAGTATTGCCAATATGTTCTTTATACCGGCGGCGATGCTGATGGGGCTGGATGCCAGCTTTGGCGATTTTCTGCTGCACAATCTCTTGCCGGCCACGCTGGGTAATATTGTGGGTGGCGCGCTGGTGATCGGGCTGCCTTATGCATGGATTTACCAGCCTAGCGGCGATCAGCATTAATTGCTAGGGGTATGGCGCTGTAGGCGTTGATGGGTAAGTCTGCTGGCGCCATACATGTATGGGTATTCTTGGTGTGGACGCTTGGGGGGTGAGTTGCTCGGGTGCGAGCAGGCCCGGATAGCCATGCGCACAGTCATCGCCGGGACTAATGCAAAAAGAGCTCGAATAGAAATAACAAAGGCCGCGTTTGCGGCCTTTGTGCTTTTAGTGCGCCGAAGTGCTCGCTGGTGCTGGCGCTTTAGTCGGCTTCCCGCACTTCAAAATCATGGGTGATCGGCACCACTTGGCCTAGCATAATCGAGGCCGAGCAGTATTTTTCGGCCGAGAGCTTGATTGCGCGCTCTACTTGCTCGGGTTTGAGCCCTTTGCCGGTTACGATAAAGTGCAGATGAATCTTGGTAAATACTTTGGGATCGGTGCTGGCGCGATCGGCATCCACTTCCACCACGCAGTCGCGCACATCGGCCCGGCCTTTTTTCAGGATGTGGATCACATCGTAGGTTGAGCAGCCGGTCATCCCCATTAGCAGCATTTCCATCGGGCGTGGGCCCAGATTGCGGCCGCCGCCTTCGGGCGGGCCATCCATCAGAACCGCATGGCCGGATTCCGATTGTGCAAGAAAGCTGACTTCTTCAACCCATTTCACGCGTACTTTCACGGTGCATTCCTTTCATGTCGAATTGGCGGCAGAGGGAGATTATTCTACCGGCAAATGCCCGCTTTGGCTTGTGGGCTGCGGCTTGCCAACTTTTGGTGCAGCCGTCTATCGCGTTGCACCAAATTTGCTTGCCTTACGTGGAAATGTCAGACATAATCGACCGTGACATCAGGCCTGCTTGGTGTCGTCTCCTCCATCCTCCATTTTTGGTGGACTTCGCGCAATCTGGGGTAACCGGGTTGCGTTTTTTTTTGTATGACCTCCGTATTAATTATGCGCCGGCCTGCAAAATAGTTTTGACAGCGGGTGGCGACGTTCGCTACAATCGCCGACTTTCATTGAAATCAAAAACGTGGACTAGCAGTCATGAAAACCTTTTCTGCCAAGCCGCACGAGGTTAAGCGCGAGTGGTTCGTTGTGGACGCCACAGACTTAGTGCTGGGCCGTCTCGCCGCCGAGATCGCCAAACGCCTGCGTGGCAAACATAAAGCTGAATACACTCCGCACGTCGATACAGGCGATTACATCGTTGTGGTTAACGCAGACAAGATCCGCGTTACTGGCGATAAACTTACCTCTAAGAAATACTACCGCCACACTGGTCACCCAGGCGGTATCTATGAGCGTACCTTCACCGAAATGCAAAACAAATTCCCAGGCCGTGCGCTGGAGTTTGCTGTTAAAGGTATGCTGCCGAAAGGCCCGCTGGGCTATGCAATGATCAAGAAGATGAAGGTTTATGCTGGCAGCGAGCATCCGCACGCAGCCCAAGAGCCTAAGACCCTTGCTCTGTAAGCTACTGCGAACTTAAAGGAATTGCATCATGGTAGGTAAATACAATTACGGTACCGGCCGTCGCAAGAGCTCAGTAGCTCGCGTATTTCTGGTTAAAGGTACTGGCAATATCGTAGTAAACGGTAAAGGTCTGGATCAATACTTCGCCCGTGAAACTGGCCGTATGATCGTTCGTCAGCCACTGGAACTCACTAACAACCTCGAATCGTTCGACATCATGGTCAACGTAGTCGGCGGTGGTGAGTCTGGTCAAGCTGGTGCCGTTCGTCACGGTATCACTCGCGCTCTGATCGACTTTGACGCTGCTCTGAAGCCAACGCTGAAATCAGCTGGCCTCGTGACTCGTGACGCTCGTGAAGTTGAGCGTAAAAAAGTGGGTCTGCGCGGTGCACGTCGTCGCAAACAGTTCTCAAAACGTTAATTCGTTTTTCGAGCTGCCAAGAAAGCCATCCTCAGGGGTGGCTTTTTTTACGTCCAAACCGGGCTGGCTGATGGGCACAATCTGCGCCGCTATGGCCAAAACACTGTGCTGGAATGGCGGTTTTGCTTTAATATCGCGCTGATATTCTCAGGGGGAAGTGAACATGATCAAAGTAGGGATTGTTGGCGGCACTGGCTATACCGGCGTTGAATTACTGCGTCTGCTGTCTCGCCATCCACAGGTCGAATTAGTGGCCGTAACCTCGCGCAAAGAAGCCGGCATGAAAGTGGCGGAGATGTATCCAAGCCTGCGCGGGCGCGTGGATATTGCTTTCTCTACCCCTGAAGATGCACAGCTTACCCAATGTGACGTGGTGTTTTTCGCTACCCCGCATGGCGTGGCGATGGCGCAGGCGCGGGAACTCCTCGAAGCTGGCGTGAAAGTCATCGACTTGGCGGCCGATTTCCGCCTCAAAGATCCGGTTGAGTTTGCCAAATGGTATGCGATGGAGCATAGCTGCACCGATTTGCTCGCCGAAGCCGTGTATGGTTTGCCCGAAGTTAATCGCGAGGCGATCAAAGCGGCGCGGCTGATCGGGATGGCCGGTTGCTACCCAACGTCAGTGCAGCTTGGTTTGTTGCCCTTGCTTGAAAATGGCGCCCAATTGATCGAAACCAGCGGCATTATTGCTGATTGCAAATCGGGTGTGTCCGGTGCCGGCCGCAAAGCCGAAGTCGGTACACTCTTTGCCGAAGCCGGCGATAATTTCAAAGCCTATGGCGTGAAAGGCCATCGCCATTCACCAGAAATCATGCAAGGTTTGTCGGCCATTCACGGCGCGCCGGTGGAGCTGACTTTTGTGCCGCACCTCACGCCAATGATTCGCGGCATTCACTCTACGATTTATGCGCGCTTGACCGAAGCTGGCAAAGCCGCCGATATCCAGACATTATTTGAAACGCGTTTTGCTGGCGAGCCCTTTGTCGATGTGATGCCGGCTGGTTCTTGCCCCGAAACCCGTTCGGTACGCGGCAGCAATACCGCCCGTATCGCCGTGCATCGCCCAGGCAATGGCGACTTATTGGTGATCTTGGTGGTGGAAGACAATCTGGTTAAAGGTGCTTCGGGTCAGGCGGTGCAGGTGATGAATCTGATGTTTGGCCAGCCGGAAGCTGCCGGCCTAGATATCGTGCCATTGCTGCCTTAATCCATCCGCATGCCACTAAAGCGTTTATATCGCTTGCAACGGGCGCGGCTAACCGCTGCGCCACTGTCTTTGCGCCCGCAAGCCAGTTGGCGTATGCGCTGTCTGCGTGGGGTATTGCTCGCTAGCCTAGGTGCCGCCTTGTGTGTGGGCGGATACCTCTATGGGCAACGGCAATTGCAGCAGCAAATGGCCGCGCAAAGCAGTAGCCAGCAGGCACGTGGTCAGCAAGCCCAACAGCAGATTGCCTCTTTGCTGAACGAAAAAGTCTTGCAAGCCCAGCAACTCACTATTGTGCTGGCTGAGCGCGATGCCTTGCTGGCTGCGCAAAAACAGCAACAACAAGAACTCTCCGCCACCCGAGAAACGCTGTCGTTTTTCGAATCGTTATTGCAAAGCAATGATCGCTCGCGGTTAGCGAGTTTTGTTGCCTGCGAATTGCAGCCGCTGGAAGCAGGCAAATATCGCTACCGGCTGTTGCTGGTGCAGGGCATGAATCGCACCGATGAATTGCTCGGGCGTTTGCAGGTGAATCTGCAATACCAGCACGAAGGCAAAAAAGGCCGCATCAGCCAAGGGCAAAGCAGCCCGATCAAGGTGCAAGCCAAGCATTACGCCAAACTGGAAGGTGAGCTAGAGCCGCCAGAAGGCGCCAGCAATCTACTGCTGGACGTCCAATTTTTTGGCGAACAGGGCAATCAGGTGCAAGCCAGTTGCCAGAAGAAAATCTGAGGAGAAGCCGTGTTTAGCAAGAAAAAAGGCAGTACCAAGATTGATAGCCTGATTGGTCAGGGCACCAGCCTGACTGGCGATGTGCAATTTGCCGGTGGCTTGCGGGTGGATGGCGTGATTGTGGGCAATGTCAGCATGGCCGATGCCAAGCAAGGCACGCTGGTGGTGAGTGAAAAAGCACGCATTGAAGGCAAGGTGCAATGCAGCCATCTGATTCTGAATGGCGAGATTCGCGGCCCGATTGAAGTGAGCCAGTATGTTGAGCTGCAATCGAAATCGCGCATTGTCGGTGATCTGGCGTATAAAACGCTGGAAATGCATCCCGGCGCAGTCATCGAGGGCCATCTGGTGCATGTGCATAACGGCAAGCGCGAAGAAGTGTCGCCAGAGGATGTGCCACGGGTTGAGCCCAGCAAATCCTGACCAGCGGCCCCGGCAGCATTGACCGCAGCGCACGAGCAGCGGATAATAAACCCTATTGTTTTAGTCAACTATTTTCGGAGCTGTAATGACCACCGAAACCGATATGCCCATGCCGTTTGTCTTCACCGACAATGCCGCTGCCAAAGTCAGCGAACTGATCGCCGAAGAAGGCAACCCAGATCTGAAACTGCGCGTGTTTGTGACCGGCGGTGGCTGCTCGGGTTTCCAGTACGGCTTTACCTTTGATGAAATCGTGAATGATGACGACACGCCGGTAACCAAAAATGGCGTGACGCTGCTGGTTGATCCGATGAGCTACCAGTATCTGGTCGGCGCTGAGATCGATTACGTGGAAAGCCTGGAAGGCTCGCAGTTCACCATCAAGAACCCGAACGCCCAATCAACTTGTGGCTGTGGTTCGTCTTTCTCGGTTTAAGCCTAACGGCTTACCTGGGGACAAAGCGGCCGAGTGGCCGCTTTTTTCTTGGCCGCCCACTATTGATGATGCCAACGCTTAGCCAATTTAGCCTTACCGATCTGGCCCAGCCGCTATCGGCGCAGCAGCAAGCCGCCGTGCTGGCTCAGCTTGATGCTCAGCAAGCCGAACGGCTGCAGAGCATCTGCGAGCCCGCTCGTTTGCAGCAGGCCCTGCAGGCGCGGCAGCAGGCACAGCATTTACTGGCCGCGGCCGGGGTCTCAACACAACTGGCGCAAACAGCGGCCGGCCGCCCTTACGCGCCAGCCTGGCCGGCGCTGGAGGGCTTGTCGTGGACCCATTGCCCGCACGCCGCAGCTGCAGCCTTGGGGCAGGGGCGGGTGGGGATTGATCTGGAATATCCGCGCCGCAGTACACGGATGATGGCGCTAGCGCAGCGCTATTTCAGTCCGCGCGAAGCGGCGCAACTTGCTGCCACGCCCGCCGCGGAGCTGTCCGCCCATTTTTACCTGCGCTGGGTGGCCAAAGAGGCGCTGCTTAAAGCTTTGGGTACCGGCATCGTTGGCGGCTTAGCTCGTTTTGAATTGCTGCAGACGGCGCAAGGCTGGCAACTATTGACTACCGAGCCTGGCGACTGGCAGGTGGAAATCTGGCAGGTGGCAGAGCGGTGCTGGCTGGCGCTGGCGAGTGATCAGGCGCAAAACTGGCAGGCACTACGCACCCACATCAGCCTGACGCGAATATGCTCAATTCATAAAGCTTTGGATGGCGATCACCGCTAAGCATTCCTATAGTGGTGTTATCACGACCACAAGGCTTGGCGCATTATGCTGGAATCCCCTCACAACGGCACCGCAGTGCATAACCCTGATCTGAACTGGAGCCAAGTGCAGGAAACGATCCTGATGCTCGGTATTGTGGTGGCGCAGGTGCGGCATGCGATGCAGGATAGTGGTGCTTCGCTCAATACCTTGTCCGAGTCCTTTCAGACCACCGCCACCCACATTGAAAGCTTGCGCGACGCTTTGCTCGAAGTCGGCCAGCAGCTACCGGCGGAATTAGCAATCGAGAGCAAAGTTGAAGAAATCCAGCAACAAAATGTGCGCTCGGTGGTGGCATTTCAGTTTTTTGATCGGCTCTCGCAGCGCATGGATCATGTGTGCGGCACCATCAGTGCGCTGGCTGAGCTGGTGTCCGACCGGCAAGCCATGTTTTTGCCGCATGAGTGGCATCGCTTGCAGCAGCGTATTCGCTCGCAATACACGATGGAACAAGAAAAACAGCTGTTCGATGCCATTTTGCAGGGCATGCCGATTGCCGAAGCGATTACGCTGGCCGGGAATGTGCAGCTGGCGGAAAGTAAACCACTGGCGGGTGATATCGAGCTCTTTTAGTGAATTCATATGCGCACGATCCATTCAACCCGGCCCTCGCCGGGTTTTTGTTTAGATGGGGTATCATGCTGGCCATCACGATCTGATTACTGTTGCGATGCATACCCTCGAACAACTGCGCAGCGGCGCGCTGCATGGTCTGCGCCGGCTGGATCTCGCCGCTGATCTTACCGAGTTTCCCCATGAGATTTTTACGTTGGCCGATAGCCTCGAAATCTTGAATCTCAGCGGCAATCAGCTCAGTAGCCTGCCTGCCGATTTACCGCGCTTGCGGCAGCTTAAAGTGATTTTTTGCTCGAATAATCGCTTTACCGAGCTACCGGCGGTATTAGGGCAATGCCCGGCGCTGGAGATGGTAGGCTTTAAAAGTAACCAGATTCGCGCAGTGCCGGCTACGGCTTTGCCTGCGCGTTTGCGCTGGCTGATCCTCACCGATAATCAGATTAGCGAGCTGCCCGCCGAGCTGGGGCAGTGCACGCGGCTGCAAAAGTTGATGCTGGCGGGCAATCGCTTGCAGCACCTGCCGGCAAGCCTGGCCCAGTGTCCGCAACTTGAATTACTGCGCATTGCCGCAAATGATTTTCACGCCTTGCCCGCCTGCCTGTGGGACTTGCCCGCGCTGGCCTGGCTGGCGTTTGCGGGTAACCCCTTCAGTGCCGAGCTTGAAGCTGCGGCCTTGCAGCGCTCTGTGCCGGAAGTGGCGTGGCCCGCGCTGCAGCTTGGCGAGCGGCTGGGCGAGGGGACTTCGGGGCAGATTTTTGCGGCCAGCTGGCAGGGGCAAGCCGCGGCTGTGAAATGCTTTAAAGCCGGGCTGGGTAGCGACGGCTGGACCGAATCTGAGCTGGCCGCCAATCTGGCCGCGCCGCCTCACCCGCACTTGATTCGCCTATTGGCGCGGGTGTAGGATGCGCCCGCAGGGCAAGCGGCGTTACTGTTTGAACGGATTGGGGCTGAATTTAGCGTAATGGCTGGCCCGCCGAGTTTAGAGAGCTGTACCCGCGATGTGTATCCTGCAGGTCTGCGCTTCACACGAGCGCAAGCAGAGGCCATTTATGGGGGTATTGCCAGCGCGGTCAATGCCATGAACGCTGCTGGGCTAATACATGGTGATGTATATGCGCATAATCTGCTCTGGTATGGCGAGCACAGCTATCTGGGAGATTTGGGCGCGGCCAGTTTGTTTGATCCGGCCGATCAGCAATTAGCGCGTCGGCTGCAGGTGATTGAGGCGCGGGCCTTGGCGCATTTGCGGGCCGAATTGTTTAGCCGGGTGTCTGCTGACTGATATTGCGTAGCACGCGGCGCAGCTCGGTAATATCCACCGGCTTGGCGAGGAAATCATCCATCCCGGCGGCGAGGTATTGCTCGCGCGAGTCGCTCAGCACATCGGCGGTGAGCGCCACAATCGGCAAGCTGAGCCACTCGCCGCCCAGGGCGCGAATTTGCCGTGTGGCCTCGGCGCCGCCCATGATCGGCATTTGCCCATCCATCAGTACCAAGTCGTAGCGCAGCTGCTGCACCATCTCTAGGGCTTCCTGGCCATTGGTGGCGTAGGCTACTTGCTGGCCCATTTTTTCCAAAATGCTGCCGATGACCTTCAAATTAACCGGGTTGTCGTCCACGGCCAGCACATGCAACGGGCGAATGCCGCTATTGTCCTGCAGGATCGGCCGTAGTTGCGGCGGTGGGCAATCTTGGCGAGGTAGCTGAATATGGAAGGTGGAGCCGCGCTGCGGCTCGCTCTGCACGCTGATATTGCCCCCCATCAGCAGCACCAAATTGCGCGAGATTTCCAGCCCTAGCCCGGTGCCACCATATTTGCGGGTGGTGGTGGCATCAGCCTGGCTAAAACGCTGGAATAACTGGCTGAGCGTTTGCTCTGACATGCCAATGCCGCTGTCGCTAATACTGATATGCAGTCGTTGCGGGTCGCTCCAGACATGCAGATGCACGCTGCCTTGCTCGGTAAATTTCACCGCATTGCCCAGCAGATTAAACAGCACTTGCCGCAGGCGGATTTCATCACCGAGCTGCCAGGCCGGCAAATCATCGGCCAGATCCAAGCTTAAACTTAGCTGTTTGGCCTGGGCCTGCACAGTAAACAGCTGATGCACTTCGCGGATTAGCTGCGGCAGCGAGTAAGTTTGCTGGCTGAGCGAGAGCTTGCCCGATTCCAGCTTGGCCACATCCAAAATATCATTGAGCAAGGCCAGCAAATGCCGTGCCGAATGGCCGGCGGTGTCGATAATCTCACGCTGCTCTTGATTGAGCGGCGTGTCGCCCAAAAGCTCCAGCATACCCAATACGCCATTCATCGGCGTGCGGATTTCATGGCTCATATTGGCCACAAACTGGCTCTTGGCGCGGCTGGTTTGCTGAGCCAGCTGGCTGGCTTCTTCCAACGTGCGATTCAGGATTTCCAATTCCAGCCGGCGGCGGGTGGCGCTGGCGTGCTGGCGGTAAATCAGCAGCATCACCACCACCAGCAAAACAAACTGAAATACGGCAATCGCAGTAGAGACTTTGAGCTGTTTTTGCACCGTAATCGAGCGCATTTCCGCTTCCAGTGCCGCATTATGATTGGCTTGCTGCACAAAGCGAGCCACGCCTTCATCCAACTGGATCAGCTCGCGGCGTAGCTGGGTGAGCCACAGTGGGTCGTATTTAAAATGCAGCTCGGCATTCAGGCGCTGATCGGCAAAGGTAATCAGCCGTTGCAGGCCTTGCATGGTGGGCTGATTGTCGGGGGATTGGCTCAGTGGCAGGCTGGATTTGCCATTTAGCAAAATCTCGACCCGGCTGACAAAAATATCGTAGCGGGTTTGCAGCTCTTCCAGCTCTTCGGGGCGGCCCTGGTTGAGCAAGGTGCGGTCAATTTGCCCGATCAGCCGGTGGTATTCGAGGCTGAGCTGGGTGTAGGGCCAGACCGGGTTGTCAAAGCCCATCGGCGCAAACTGGCGCAGCGTGCCCATTTGGCGCTGCTGCAGCACCAAGAGCGCCACAAAGCTGCAAAACAAAAAAATGGCAGCGCCGATCAATAGGCGCATTTCCATTTTTTGCCAGCGGCCGTAGTTGAGTTGCATCGATTATTTCACAGCGATTTTGTTAATCTGCCAGGCCGAGCGCGAGTAATACAGCTCGCTTTGCAGCTTTTTATTGCTGTCATAGGGGTAAACCAGAAACAAGGGGCCTTTATCGCGCGCCTGTAGCGGTTTGCCATTGTGCATGCGGGCCAGAATCGGCTGCCATTCGGCAGCGTCGGCCAGCGGCACGGTGGTGATGTAGTCGTTCAGCGCTTTGATTTACAGCGTTTGCCCCTGCGCGCCTACCAACTGCAGTACATCTTGCAGGCGTGGGCCACGGAATACGCTCACGCCCGGATACCATGGCGTACTGGTGCGGATTTCGACCCAAGGCAGTTTATCCAAGAGCTGCGCATCCAGAGCGGCAAGCTCACCTTGGTTTTTATGGCTGATTTTCCCGCTGAAGGTCACAAGCACTTTGCCACTGGGCGCATCCAAGGCCCAGCTGGGCAGGGCAAGCCCCAAGGTCAGGGCACACAGTAACAGGCAACGGCGCAACATGTTGAACTCCTTGATTGTGAGGCTGTGCACTCAGGTTAGACTATTCACACCATTCTGGCTTACATACTCGCGGCTTTGCCGCGTATTGGTGCGGGCCTTGGTGCATAAAAGAAAACCGGCCCCGCAGGGCCGGTTGGTGGGGTATATGCTAGCAGAATTTATCTAGCTTGCCTTGTAGGGCTATACCCGAGGTGGTATTAGTCTTGCAGCGCCAGCATCAGGCCATTCAGACGTTTTACGAATGCAGCTGGGTCGAGCAGCTGGCCACCTTCGGCCAGCAGCGCCTGATCAAACAGCAATTGCGTCCAGTCGCCAAATTGGCCACTGCTGCTTTGGGCTTTCAGCTTGTTCACCAGCGGGTGGCTTGGGTTCACTTCCAGAATCGGTTTGCTGCCTTGAACATCTTGGCCGGCCGATTTCAACAGGCGCTCCAAATTCGCGCTCATATCGGTGTTTTCTACCACCAAGCACGCCGGGCTGTCGGTCAGGCGGTGGGTTACGCGAATGTCTTTCACCGATTCGCCGAGCACGCCTTTCATTTGCTCCAGCACGTCTTTGAGCTCAGTTGCGGCCGCTTCTTGCTGTTTTTTCTCTTCTTCGTCGGTGAATTTCTCGAGGTCCAGCTCACCTTTAGCCACCGATTGCAGTTTTTTTCCTTCAAATTCGGTCAGGCCACTAAACGCCCACTCGTCCACGCGGTCGCTCAGCAACAAGACTTCGATGCCTTTTTTGCGGAAGACTTCGAGGTGCGGGCTGTTTTTCGCAGCGGCAAATGAATCGGCGGTGATGAAATAGATCAGCTCCTGACCATCTTTCATCCGCGCGATGTAGTCTTTCAGCGAGACGGTTTGTTCGGCCGAATCGGTATGCGTTGAGGCAAAACGGCACAGGCCAGCAATGCGCTCTTTATTCGCAAAGTCTTCACCGACGCCTTCTTTCAGTACGCGGCCAAATTCGCTCCAGAATTTCGCGTATTTCTCTTGCTCTGCCGCTTCTTCCGAATTGGCCAGACCTTCGAGCATACCCAGCACTTTTTTCACGCAACCGGATTTGATCTGCTCGATGTCTTTGCTGTGCTGCAAGATCTCGCGCGATACGTTCAGCGGCAGGTCAGATGAGTCGATCACGCCGCGGATAAAGCGCAGGTATTGCGGCAGCAATTTTTCGCTGTCTTCCATGATAAACACGCGGCGCACATACAGCTTCACGCCATGACGACGCTCGCGGTCGTACAAATCGAACGGCGCGCGTTGCGGCACATACAAAAGCTCGGTGTATTCCTGCCGACCTTCGACTTTAGCGTGGCTCCAGGCCAGTGGCGCTTCAAAGTCGTGGGCAACGTGTTTGTAGAATTCGGTGTATTGCTCGTCGGTAATCTCAGACTTGCTGCGCGTCCACAAAGCATTAGCCTGGTTAACGGTTTCGTCACCTTCCGCGGGTTTGATCGAGCCGTCTTCGTTGTAGCCGGCTTGAGCGGCCATCACGATCGGCAAGGTAATGTGATCTGAGTATTTACGGATAATGCTGCGCAGGCGCCAATCGCTGAGAAATTCCTCTTCGCCGTCTTTCAGGTGCAGCACAATCTCGGTACCGCGGCTCTCTTTCGCGACGTCTTCGAGCGTGAATTCGCCATCACCAGCCGATTCCCAGCGCGTAGCGGCGGTTTCGCCGGCGCGGCGGGTAGTCAGGCTGACTTTATCGGCCACGATAAAGGCCGAATAAAAGCCCACGCCAAATTGGCCGATCAGGTGGGCGTCTTTTTGTGCGTCGCCCGAAAGCTGGCTGAAAAATTCTTTGGTGCCTGAGCGCGCGATGGTACCGATGTTCTTGATGACCTCTTCGCGGCTCATCCCGATACCGTTGTCGCTGATGGTGACGGTTTTGGCGTCTTTATCAAAGCTCACGCGGATTTTCAGCTCAGGGTCGCTGCCGTACAGGCTATCGTTATTGATGGCTTCAAAGCGCAGCTTGTCGCACGCGTCAGAGGCGTTGGATACCAGCTCGCGCAGGAAAATCTCTTTGTTGGAATACAAAGAGTGAATCATCAATTGCAGCAGTTGTTTAACTTCGGCCTGAAAGCCTAGGGTTTCTTTACTCATGGTTCTTCTATCCCTGTGGGGTTACAGACAAGTAATAGAGCCGCGTTGGCGGCGATCTTTGTCTAAATGGGGCTAAGTTAATCGGCTTCAAGACCCTGCATACACTACGGGTATGGCGTTGCCTTGATGACACGAGACTGACGCGTACATCGGCGGCGCAGCAGGGCAGTGGTATAGTGGGCGCAGCATGATGGATGCGGCGAAACGGGGTGGCAGACGATGTTGCGACGGGTGGTGTTCAATCAGAAGGGCGGGGTGGGCAAATCCACCATTACGGTCAATCTGGCGGCGGTGGCTGCGGCGGCCGGCAAGCGGGTATTGGTCGTTGATCTTGATCCACAGGGCAATTCCACCCATTACCTGATGGGGGTATCGGGCGAGCAGCTCGAGCCCAATCTCGCCGGCTTTTTCGAGCAAGTGCTGAATTTTTCGCTCTACGCCAAAGGCCCGGCCGAGTTTATCCACGCCACCGGGCTCGACAATCTATTTTTAATGCCCTCGCATCCGGCGATTGCCGAGCAGCAAAGCAAGCTCGAATCCCGCTACAAAATCTACAAATTGCGCGAAACGCTGGCCGAACTCACCGGCCAGTTTGATGAGGTGTATATCGATACGCCGCCGGCGCTTAATTTCTTTACCCTCTCGGCGCTGATCGCCGCCACCGGCTGCTTGATCCCGTTTGATTGCGATACTTTCTCGCGCGATGCCTTACTGGGGCTGTTGGCGCGGGTGGAGGAAATTCGCCAGGATCACAATGCCGATCTGCAAATCGAAGGGATTGTGGTCAATCAATTTCAGCCGCGCGCCAGCCTGCCACAGCGGCTGGTGCAAGAGCTGGAAGCCCAGCATTTGCCGGTATTGCAAACCCGGCTGTCCAGCTCGGTGAAGGTGCGCGAATCGCACGAACGCAGCCTGCCGCTGGTGGCGCTGGATCCACGCCACAAATTAGCGCAAGAATTTGTCGCCCTGTACGCTGAATTAGCCAGTGCTGATCAAGCAGCGTATATTGCCGAGTAAGCCATGTATGACGAGGACGTTGCAATGAATCCCACCGCCAAACCCGGGCGTGTTCTGATCGTCGATGACGAACCATTCAATCTGGAAATTCTCTCCGAGCATCTGCACGATGCCGGCTACGAGACTGCCACCGCGATGGATGGAGAAGAGGCGTGGGAAGTGCTGCAAAGCGATCGCATCGGCTTTGATACCATCTTGCTCGACCGCATGATGCCGCGCATGGATGGCATGCAGGTGCTGGCCAAACTCAAGCAACACCCCGAATTCCAGCATGTGCCCGTGATTATGCAAACCGCGGTGGGTGCAGCAGAAAACGTGCAAGAAGGCCTCGCCGCTGGCGCGTATTACTATCTGATCAAACCATTTCAACGCGAAATGCTGCTGGCGATCGTGGCCGCCGCAGTGGGCTTTCACACCGAGCGCAGCCAACTCGAGCGCGAAATCGCCGAGCACGCCGATTCGTACAAATTGCTGGTGAACGGCCAGTTTCACTTTCGCTCGCTCGACGAAGCCCGCCAGCTGACCTTGCTGCTCTCCCGCGCCTGCCCCGATCCGCAACGGGTGGCGCTGGGCTTATCCGAGCTCTTGGTGAATGCCGTCGAGCACGGCAATTTAGCGATCAGCTACGGCGAAAAAACCCGCCTCCTGCAAACCGGGCGCTGGCAAGATGAAGTCGAAGCCCGCCTGCAAGACCCGACGTACAAAGATCGCGTGGTGGTGGTGCAATTTGCCAGCGCGGCCGAAGAAGTGCAGATCCGCATCAAAGACGAAGGCCGCGGCTTTGATTGGCAGCCTTTCCTCGAATTTTCGCCCGAACGCGCCTTCGACCCACACGGCCGCGGGATTTCAATGGCACGGATGCTCTCGTTCGACAGCGTGGAATATCAGGGCTGTGGGAACGAAGTGCTGGTGCGAATTAAGAAAAACTGATGCTCCAACAAAAAACCGCAGTGAGGCGGTTTTTTGTTGGAGCAGCTAACGATCCAAATCAGATTAAACATTAAGATTCATCTTCGTTCCACCATCGGAGTTGAGTCACTTTTTGGCTGTTTAGCAAGATGCTTTCTATGGCTGTTGCTAGTTTCTCAACAGCAGGCTCAATATCAATTTTAGAAAATAAATTAGCGAAGAAAGGTGTAGATGCTTCTATAAAGCAAAGAAAGCCATTATCGAACTCTTCATAGTTGCCACAACCAATCCAAAGGGTGAATTTAGGATTGTCTAGTGAGACCATCCAGCCCCAGTCCTCAGCAATGACATTTTTAATTGTAAATCCATCGGCGGTTAATTCTTTGGCTAAGAAGTCGGCCAATCTTTTGCCGTACCTATTCGGGTTAACAGTTTCAAATTCATCATCATAAGGTGGGAAATGTGGCGATACAAATTCAAGATGGGTCCGCATTTGGTTCTTTTGAAATGACGATAAGATTTAAGATAAATGTCTGTTTTTGGCCAACAGCAGTCCGCCCCCATTTCGCCTAGTCTAATCTTTTTTCCTAGTCGCAGCAGCTTGCGTGTACCGCGTGGTGTTTCGGCGCGACGGCGATGTGCTAGGCAAATTTCAGCGCAGTGTGTCTTCCGCTGTTTGCGTTGCGCTACTTGATATGCTGGCATCTATACATGCCTAGGTATTGTTGTGAAATCTATGAAAATCAAGGCTTCTGTCGCTATACCCGTTTTCGAGTTGGCGAAGTGGGTTCTTTAGTGCCATTCCTCGCGCTTAGACTGAATCTTGCGCTCAGCAAAAACCCCGCTAGTGCGGGGTTTTTGCTTGGTTCAGGGTGAAGTCCAGTAGGTTTACAGCTTGATGCGTTCGGCCAGATAAGCTTTCACTTGCTCGGCATCGGCGGCGATGGCGTCAAAGCGCTGTGGCAGATCTTCCAGACCGGCCAAGCCGGCTGGGCGGGCTGGCGGTTGATTCAGGGCTTCGAGCATGGTGGTTTCAAACTTGGCCGGCAGGGCGGTTTCCATAATCACCATCGGCACGGCCGGGTTGCGGTGCGCTTTGGCGGCTTTGTAGCCATCGGCGGTGTGCGGGTCGATCTGCACGCCAAATTGGGCGAATACTTCGCGGATATGCGCCACGCGGTCGGCATGGGTGCTGGCTTCGGATTTAAAGCCATACACATCGCGCATGCGGGCAAAGTCTTCGGCTGGCAGATCAAAGCCGCCACCGCTTTCTACTGCTTGCCACATGGCGGCCAGCTTGCTGGCATCGCGTCCCACCAGATCAAACACAAAGCGCTCCAGATTCGAGGCTTTGGTGATGTCCATCGATGGGCTGGTGGTTTCGTAGGTGCGATCGAGCCCACGTGGGTGGTAGCCGCCGGTTTTGAAGAATTCGTCCAGCACGTCGTTTTCGTTGGTGGCCACGATCAGCTGACCAATCGGCAAGCCCATCTGGCGGGCGATATGGCCGGCGCAGATATTGCCGAAATTGCCCGATGGCACACAGAAATCGACGCTATCGCCCACAGCGCGGCCGGTGGCGGCGATGGTGGCGAAATAGCCTTTGAAGTAATACACCACCTGGGCCACGATGCGGCCCCAGTTGATCGAATTGACCGCGCCGATCTTGTATTTGGCTTTGTAGGCCGCGTCTTTATTCACATCTTTGACGATGTCTTGGCAGGCATCGAAAAAGCCGTGGACGGACAGGTTGTAGATGTTTTCATCTTGCAGGCTGAACATCTGCGCGCGCTGGAATGGGCTCATTTTGCCAAACGGCGACAGCATAAAGACATTCACGCCTTTTTTGCCGCGCATGGCGTATTCCGCTGCCGAGCCGGTATCGCCCGAGGTAGCGCCCAGAATATTCACTTGCTCGCCTTTGGCGGCCAGCACGTATTCGAACAGATTACCCAAGAGCTGCATGGCCATGTCTTTGAAGGCCAGCGTCGGGCCGTTCGACAGCTCTTGCACGTACAGCGTGTCATCGAGCTTAATCACCGGCGTGATCTGGTCGGCATCGCTGGCATTGCGGCCATTGCAGTACACGGCAGCGGTGTAGGTTTTGTCGATCAGCGCTTTCAAGTCGGCCGCTGGAATGTCATCCACAAAGCGGCTGATCACGGCAAACGCCAAGTCGCGGTAGTTCAGCGTGGCCAGCTGCGCGAGCTCGGCGGTGGCAAACTGTGGGTAGCTTTCCGGAATCGACAAACCACCATCGGCCATCAGGCCACCAAGCAGGATATCGCTAAATTGCTGGGCGGCAACGCCACCGCGGGTAGAGATGTATTTCATGGGTATAGGCCCGTGATGTTTATTTTGATTGATCTGTGTGTAGATACCTTGGCTGGGTATCATTGAGTGGTGGTCTTTTTCTCACCGCTTTGCAGTTGCTCTTTTAGAATCGCGGAAGCGCAAGCAAAAGCGAGCTGCATGGTCTTACCGCCAATCTGTTTTTTGCTGGTTTCCGCACTTAACTGCGTATTTGCATCCGCACTGAGTAAAACCGCTTTAAGTTGTGGGTCGCGGATGAGGTTGCCCCCAACGCAATTGCAGAGCGATTTTTGATCCAGCGTGAGATCAAATTGAGCTAAGTTTTTGCCCAGTGAGGCAAGGCCACTGGCATCGCGCATGCATGAACTGACCAGTGCATAGCGGAAAATATCCAGTTTCAGCTCATCGGTATTGGCTTTTTCATCCGCAAAAGCAAAACCAGTCAGTGTGCAGCTCAGCAGTAATGTGATCAGTCGATGGCGTAAAAGCACACGCATAAAGCACCTTGTGTAGGAAAGAGCGGCAGTAAAGTGCCGCTCATAGCCAAATTAACCGTTTAAGTGTTCCAGACGCAATTTCACAATCTTGCCATTGCACGACGCCAGCGCTTCGATCTTGGCGATGGCGGCGTTGACGTTTTTCTCGACCGCGGTATGGGTCACGATCACGATCTCGGCACTGTCACCCGCTGGTTTTTGCAGCATGGCATCCACAGAAATCTGGCCTTCGGCGAGGATGGTGGTGACATCGGCCAGCACACCCGGCAGGTCTTTCACGCTCAGGCGCAGGTAGTAGCAAGTTTCCACTTCGTCGATCGGTAGGATCGGCAGATTGGCCATCGCGCTAGGCTGGAAGGCCAGATGCGGTACGCGGTGCTCTGGGTCGGCGGTGTGCAGGCGGGTGATATCAACCAGGTCGGCAATCACCGAAGACGCGGTCGGCTCGGCGCCGGCGCCCGGGCCGTAATACATGGTGGCGCCCACGGCATCGCCTTTCACCAGTACGGCATTCATGACGCCATCCACATTGGCAATCAGGCGGCCAGCCGGAATCAGGGTGGGGGATACGCGCAACTCAATGCCATTTTCGCGGCGGCGAGTCATGCCCAGCAGCTTGATACGATAGCCGAGTTCGGCGGCGTATTTGATGTCGGCGGCTTCTAGTTTGCTGATGCCTTCCAGGTAGGCTTTGTCGAACTGCACTGGAATACCAAATGCAATCGCGCTCATGATGGTCAGCTTGTGCGCAGCGTCGTGGCCTTCGATGTCAAACGTTGGATCCGCTTCGGCGTAGCCCAAGCGTTGAGCTTCAGCCAGTACATCGGCAAAGGCGGAGCCTTTATCACGCATTTCGGTCAGGATGAAGTTGCTGGTGCCGTTGATAATGCCGGCTACCCATTCGATCTGGTTGGCGGTCAGGCCTTCGCGCAGCGCCTTGATCACCGGAATACCGCCCGCAACGGCGGCTTCAAACGCGACCATCACGCCTTTGGCTTGTGCTTTGGCGAAGATTTCGTTGCCGTATTCGGCAATCAGTTTTTTATTGGCGGTAACAACGTGTTTGCCGTTTTCGATTGCGGCCAGCACCACGTCTTTGGCAATGGTGGTGCCACCGATCAATTCCACCACGATGTCGATCTCGGGGTGGTTGACCACGTCCATCGCGTTGTCGGTGATGATGACGTCATCGCCACACAATTCTTTGGCGCGCGCCAGATCACGGTTGGCGGCCATTTTGACCACGATAGGGCGGCCAGCACGGCGGGCGATTTCATTGGCATTGCGTTGCAATACGGTGGCAGTGCCGCCACCAACAGTACCGACACCACATAGGCCTACGTTAATTGCTTTCATGTTCATTTCCTTGCAAGCCGAGGTCGAGCCTCGCAGTTTTTTACGAATAGGGTGCTTATTTGCTGGCAAATTCGCCCGTGCCATGCCGTTTGCGCCAATTTTGCAAGAAGCGGGCCACACGGCTCAGCGCCTCGGTCAGATCGTCGACATTGGGCAGGAAGACCACGCGGAAGTGATCAGGCTGATGCCAGTTAAAGCCAGTACCTTGTACCAGCAGTACTTTTTCTTCGGTGAGTAACTCCAGCATCAGCTGCTGATCGTCGCTCACCGGGTAAATGGCCGGATCCAGTTTCGGGAACATATACAAAGCGGCTTTCGGCTTGACGACACTCACGCCGGGAATGGCATTGAGCATCTCGTATGCGAGGTCGCGCTGCTTCGCCAGCCGGCCGCCTTCTTTAACCAGATCATCAATGCTTTGATAACCGCCCAAGGCGGTTTGAATGGCGTATTGCGCCGGTACATTGGCACACAAACGCATCGTGGCCAGCATATTCAGGCCTTCGATATAGTCTTTGGCCGGCTTTTTATTGCCCGACACAATCATCCAGCCAGCGCGGTAGCCGCAAGCGCGGTAGTTTTTCGACAGGCCATTAAAGGTGACAAACAGCACATCATCCGCCAGCGAGGCGATGGAGGTGTGTTTCACGCCGTCGTACAGCACTTTGTCGTAGATTTCGTCGGCGTAAATAATCAGGCCATGCTCGCGCGCCAGCTCGATAATCTGCAGCAGCAATTCATCCGGATACAGTGCGCCGGTGGGGTTGTTCGGGTTGATCACCACAATCGCGCGGGTTTTGTCGGTGATTTTGGCGCGCATATCGTCAATCGATGGGTACCACTGATTGCTCTCTTCGCACACATAGTGGCGTGGCTTGCCGCCCGCCAGGCTGACTGCGGCCGTCCACAGCGGATAATCGGGGGCTGGCACCAAGACTTCATCGCCATTATTCAGCAGGGCCTGCATGCTCATCACGATCAGCTCGGATGCGCCATTGCCGATGTAAACATCATCGACGGTGACATCTTTGATGTTTTTCTGCTGGGTGTAATGCATGACCGCTTTGCGGGCCTGAAACAAACCTTTGCTATCCACGTAGCCGGCGGCGTTGGATAGATTGCGGATCACGTCTTGCACCACTTCTTCGGGCGCATCAAAACCAAAGTTGGCCAGATTGCCAATATTGAGCTTGATAATGCGGTGGCCGTCCTCTTCCATCTGCCGCGCTCGCTCCGGGATCGGGCCGCGGATTTCGTAACAGACATTCAGCAATTTATTGGATTTGAGGATGGCTTCCATCGGGGTGGCGTCCGTGCGCTGGTTTTTCAGGGAAACCCCGTATTGTAGCGAAAGATTCGGTTGGCGGAACAAACAATTAAGTATCAATTCGCACAGCACACAGCCAGCAGGGCTTGCTTTAAAATGCCAGCCAGTTTGTTAGCGAGGTTTGCCATGAAATTGCACCAGTCCAAAGTCGAGCATTTAAACCAGATTACCGCCTACGATGCCGAATCGGTGCAGGTCAATGAAGTGCGACATGCCGGTAGCCTGCTGATCTTGCCCGACGATCTGCAGCCATGGCGCCCAGCCAGCTTTGCCGAGCTAACGGCCGATGACTTTACCCAGTTGCTCGATTATCAACCTGAGCTGGTGCTGCTAGGAACCGGGGCGGCGATCCAGTTTCCGCACCCGCAGCTTTATGCGGCCTTGTCTGCCAAGCGCATCGGCGTAGATGTGATGGGCACGGGCGCACTCTGCCGCACCTTTAATGTGCTGGTGGCGGAAGATCGCCGCGTGCTGGCGTTGGTGTTGCATCGCTAAGCCAGCGCACGGGCAACTGATCAACGGTGAAATCGGCCACAGCGGGGCAAGTGGTATTACACCTGACAGATTTAAACGGCTGTTTTAAAGGCATTTGCCGGGCTGTTGTCTTATGTCTACAGCCGTTTATTGCTTTATCTGAAAGAAAAAGACTCTGGTAAGATAAGAAACCAGTGCCGCGTTAGACGGCGCAGACAGACATGAGATGAAGGCAGTGGTGTTGCCGGGCTAACTGCTCTAACGCCAATTGCCGACTTTCACTTGCTCGTACCAGAGAGATTGGCAATGCCCATAGCCCTGTTAAAGTCGCTGACCTTGCGGCTGCGAATTGCCTTTATCGTCGTGGCCGCCACGACCCTGATCGCGGGTCTGGCGGCGTTTTGGGTTTTCCGCTCCGTCGATCAAACCTACAGCAATATTTCCCGCGAAAGCTATCCAGCAACCCGCGCCGTGGCCGGGCTGGAAACCAATAGTCTAGAGTTGGCGCTGGCCCTGCATCAGCTGTCCTCGGCCACCAATGATGCCGAGCGCCGTGAGGCTTTTCGGACTTTGCAGCAATTGCAGGGTGGCGCGCCACTGTATCTTGATGCCATCCGCGCCCTGAAGCTCACCGAATCGGGCCCCGCCGACATCAGCCGCTTGCAAAAACATTATCAGCTGCTGGCCAAACAAGCGGTCGAAACCAACCAAATCGTCACCGACCTGATCGAAATCGAAAAGCAAAACGCGGCAGTGCTGGCCCAGGTGGATGAGCAGCGCCAACAGTTTGAGCAAAAAATCGAGCCTTTGCTGCATAAGGCGCAGGAAGAAATGCTCTTGGCCACCGGCCGCGCCTCGGTGGCCGCCGGCCAGCAATGGGCCAAACTCACCGAGCAGGATCAAAACGAGCGCTTGGCCACCAATCTGATTCGGGCCGATATCTTTCGCCTGGCCAGCCTGATCGCCGTGGAGGGCGAAGAGGGCTATCGCCGCAAGGGGCCGGAAATTTTGGAGCGGCTGGAAAAGCAATTTCAGCTCACTGATCCGGAGTTTCGCGATGAAGGGCTGAAAATGCTGAAAATCTTGCGCGGGCCGATGCGTTCGGTGTCGCGCGAGGCGCTCGGCGCGATGATGGATTTTTATCGCAACGCCAGCAAATTCAATCAGCGGGAAATGGCCGAGCACAACCGGCAGGGCGATCTGATTACCCAAAGCGCCACCGCCTCAGTTGTGAATTTAGTCAATACCCAGGTACAAACCTTAACCGCCAGCGAGCAACTCAAAAGTGATTATCTAGAGTTAAGTAATACCTTGCGCCGCACGATCGCGGCCAAGAGCCAGCAAGAGCTGGCGCAAGGGCGCAAAGATTTCGCGCAGCTGTATCAGCATGCGCAGGCTGCGGGGCAAAAAATCGTGCTGCCACAGATTCGCAGTGGCCTAGGCCCAAGCCTGAATGCGGTGGTGATGCTGAACGAGCAATCGCGCAAGGTGTTTGAGCTGGCCCAGCGCCGGCTGACGCTAGAGTCGCTGCTAGAGAAAATCGCCCGTGAAAACACTCAGATTACGCAAGATTTCCTGCAAACTACGCAGCAATTGGGGCAGGCCATTTCGGGCGCGCTGAGTGGCAAAGTGGTGTCGCTGGATCGGGATATCCGCAGCAGTAGCTGGTGGCTACTGGGCGCGGCTGGTTTGGCGGTGGTGGTGGCGCTGGTGATGGGCTGGTTTTATATCTCGAACAATATCAATCGTCGGCTGGAGCGCTTGGCGCAGTCGATGCGGCAATTGTCGGAAGGCGAATTGGCCGAGCCGATTATTGTGCAGGGAGATGACGAGATTTCCGATATCGAGCGTGGGGTGATGCAATTTCGCGCCCTGCTGCAGCAGCAAAATAGCCAGCAGCAAGCGCTGATCGAAGCGCGTGATGAGGCGCAGGCCGCGGCCAAGATCAAGAGTGAATTCCTCGCCAATATGAGCCACGAAATCCGCACCCCGCTGTCGGCCATTCTGGGCTACACGCAGCTGGTGAGCGAAACGCCGTTATCGAGCTTGCAGCAGCAATACCTGACCCGGGCGCAAAGCTCGGCGCAGATGCTGTTGGGCGTGGTGAATGATGTGCTCGATTTCTCGAAAATCGAGGCGCATAAGCTCGAAGTCGAGCGCGAGCCTTTTGATCTGATGCAGCTCTTAAGCCAGCTGGCCGGCACGGTTGCAATTCAGGCGCAGGATAAAGATTTGCGGCTGAATTTCGAAATTGACCCGCGGGTGCCGCATCAGCTGGTGGGTGATTCGCTACGGCTGGGGCAGGTGCTGCTGAATCTACTCAATAACGCCGTGAAGTTTACCGAGCGCGGCGATGTGACTTTAAGCCTGATGCAAACGGCGGCGGAGGCGCATGAAGTAGAGCTGGCCTTTGCGGTGCGCGACTCAGGAATCGGGATTAACCCGCAAGCGCGTGAGCGGCTGTTTCAGCTCTTTAGTCAGGCCGATTCATCTACCACCCGCCGCTTTGGGGGCTCGGGGCTGGGGCTGGCGATTAGCCAGCAGCTGATTCAGTTGATGGGCGGCTGTATTGAGGTGGATAGCGAGCCGGGGCTAGGCTCCTGTTTCCGCTTTACGCTGCGAATGCCGCGCGGCCCGCAGACGGTGAGCTTGCCGCAATTTGGCGAGCGCCATGCCGTAATCGCCGATCAAAATGAAGACCACGCCGCGCATTTGGCGCTGCATCTGGCGGCGCTGGGGATCAGCTCGACGGCGCTGAATAATCCGGCCCAACTGGCGGCGTATTTCGAGGGTGGGCATCCGCTGGATCTTTTGTTGATTCAGCCGCAATTCTGCCTGACTGATCAAGGCCCTTGTCCGCAGATTGTGGCGCAAGTGCAGGGTGGCTTGCCGCTCATACTGCTGTGCTACGGCGCGGATGATATGGCCAGCAGCCAGTTGCCAGCGTTCGGCGGCGCCCCGCTGATTAGTAAACCGTATATCCCGAGCCAGATTGTGCAGGCCGTGGCGCAACAGCTGGCGCGTGATGAGCGGGCGCTGGCCTTGGCGGTAGGGGCAGACGCCGGCATGGCGCTGTCCGGTTTGCGGGTGCTGCTGGTGGAAGACACCGATGTCTTGTTAGACCTGGGCGCCACAGTGCTGCGAAATCTGGGCGCGCAGGTAACGCCGGTGGGCAGTGGCAATGCCGCGATTGCGGCGCTGATGAGTATGCCGATTGATGTGGTGCTGATGGATGTGCAGATGCCGGAAATGGATGGGCGCGATACCACGCGCGCCATTCGGGCCCTGCCAGGTTTTGCCGAACTACCGATTATTGCCCTGACCGCGCATGCGATGGAAGGCGAGCGTGAGCTGTGTTTGGCGGCCGGGATGAACGAGCATCTGTGTAAGCCAATTGATGCTCAAAAATTGCAGCAAGCCTTGCGGCCGTACTGCCGTGGCGATAGGCAAGGCGAAGCGGTAGCGCCAGCAGAAACTGCGCTCATGGCGACCATGGCCCCGCTGACGGATGCAGATGCATTGCTGGATTTTCCCGCCGCTTTGCAGCAAATGGGCTCGCTGAAATTGCTACATAAAATGTTGCCGCGCTTTGTTGAGCGCTTTGCCGATTGTGAAGCTGTGCTGCGCGGGCACTTGGCGGCCGGGCAGTTTGCTGATGCGCAGCGCTATGCGCATACCCTGAAGGGCGTGGCCGCCCAAGTTGCGGCGGGGCCAATTTATGCGCTGGCGGGCGAATTGGAGCTGCAATTGCAGGCCGGAGTGTTGCCCGATGAGGCGGCGCTGGTGCGGCTGGGGCAATTACAGGCGCAGGCTGGCGATTTGATTGCCCAGTGGTTGGCCAAGCAGGAAGAAGCCACGCCGGTATAAGTCGGTGGACGATCCTAGCTTCAGTAATAAAAAGGCCGGGTATATTTTCCGGCCTTTTTATTACTGGTGCTTTCAGTCTGATACGCTAGGTGGGTATTAGTCTTCTTCGCCCAAGAAGCCGCCACTTTGATGCGCCCACAGCCGCGCATAAATGCCATTGTGCGCCAGCAGCTGCGCGTGCGTGCCTTCCTCGACAATCCGCCCCTGATCCAGCACGATCAACCGATCCATCGCCATAATCGTCGACAGCCGATGGGCGATGGCGACCACGGTTTTGCCTTCCATGAGCTGATACAGGCTGTGCTGAATGGCGGCTTCTACTTCCGAATCCAGCGCGCTGGTGGCTTCATCCAGCAACAAAATCGGGGCGTTTTTCAGCATTACCCGCGCAATCGCAATCCGCTGGCGTTGACCGCCCGAGAGCTTCACCCCACGCTCGCCTACATGCGCATCGTAGCCTTGCCGCCCCTGTGGGTCGGTGAGCTGAGCGATAAAATCATGCACTTCCGCGCGCCGGGCGGCATCGATCATATCTGCATCACTGGCATCAGGCTTGCCGTACAGAATGTTATCGCGTACCGAGCGGTGCAAGAGCGAGGTGTCTTGCGTGACCATGCCGATCTGCCGGCGCAGGCTATCTTGCGTCACCGCGGCGATATTTTGCCCATCGATGCAGATTTCGCCCGCCTGCAGATCGTAAAAGCGCAGCAGTAAATTCACGATGGTGGATTTACCCGCGCCCGAGCGACCGACCAGCCCGATTTTCTCACCAGGCTGAATGCGTAAGTTCAGCGCATCCACCACTGGCTTGCTATCGGGGCCATAGGCAAAGCGCACTTGCTTAAATTCGATCAGCCCTGCGCGCACTTGCAGCGCCGGCGCCGCGGGCGCATCAAGCACCGTCGCTGGTTTGGCCAAGGTGTTCAGGCCATCTTGCAGGGTGCCGATGTTTTCAAACAGCCCGGCCATTTCCCACATGATCCAGTGCGACATCCCACTCAGGCGCAGCGCCATAGCGGTAGCGGCTGCTACCGCGCCCACCCCCAGCTCGCCTTGTAACCACAACCACAGGGCAATACCGGCAGTGGCGGCGATCAGCAGCATGCTTAAGAGATGATTCACGATCTCGAACAGACTCACCAGTCGCATCTGGCGGTGCACGGTGAGCATGAATTCCTGCATTGCGGTTTTCACAAAGCCCGCCTCGCGGTTGGCGTGCGAAAACAGTTTTACCGTCGTGATATTGGTGTAGGCATCGGTGACTCGCCCGGTCATTAGCGAGCGGGCATCGGCTTGCGCCTGCGAAACCCGGCTTAAGCGCGGCACAAAAAACACCATCACTGCGATATACAGCGCCAACCAGGCAAAAAATGGCCCCATCAGGCGCAGATCAAAGCCGCCGGCAACCACGGTCATGGTGACAAAATAAATCACCACAAACACCAGAATATCCATGCAGGTGAGCACGGTATCGCGTACCGCCAGCGCGGTTTGCATCACCTTGGCCGAAATCCGGCCGGCAAATTCATCTTGATAAAAGCTCATGCTCTGATTGAGCATCTGGCGGTGAAATTGCCAGCGCAAACGCATCGGGAAATTACCTGCCAGCGTTTGATGTTTGATCATGGTTTGCAGCGCAATCAGGATCGGGCTGGCGAGCAAAATACCTAGTAGCAACAGTAGATTGTTTTTTTCGTTTTGCCACAATAGTGCCGGCTCGGTGCGGCTCAGCCATTCGACGACATTACCCAGCATGCTATAGAGCAGCGCTTCAAATGCCCCAGTTAATGCGGTAAATAGCGCCAACAAGGCAATATACAAACGCATGCCGCGCGTGCAGCTCCAGACAAAACCGATAAACGTCGCCGGATGCTTGGGCAATTGATCCGGATAGGGGTGGATGAGTTTTTCAAAAAAGGCAAACATACGGCGGCCATCGCAAGACAGGAATGGGATTGATTCTAAGCGATAAGCGCGATTGAAAGTGATGAGTAAATTTTACTTTTTCCAGCGCACAAGAAAATGGCAATACCCAACTGGGTATTGCCATGTAGATCATTCCTAAAAAAACCTGTAGCAATATACCCTCAACTATGGTTTAAAGCGCGCTTCCAGTTGCGCCAGCTTGACGCGGATATTGGCGCCCATGCTGATTTGTGGATTGGAGTAGCCATCGTCTTTGCCAGCCGCGACTTCGCGCTGGCGAATCAGCTCGCGGGCGCTGTGATGCGCAGCTTCAAACGAGCGCGTTTTGCTGCGCAATTGTTCGTCAAACATGGCGCGGCCAAAAAAAGTCAGCTCGGATTTGCGGCCACAACCGTAGGAGGTGTTATCCGCGTCGGCGGCGGTCAGCACCAGCGTATCGGCGCTGGCCAGCGGCGCAATCCAGCTGCCCGAGTAACACGCCGAAACGGCAATCACCCGGTGGCGCACGCCCGCCTCGTCCAGCCAGCGCTTGAGTTGCTGCGGCGTCACGCTATCGACCTGCATTGGCCAGAATCCGGCCGCCAGCTGCCCATCCTGCCCGCCGTGCGAAGTGAGATACACAAACAGAATATCTTCGTTCTGATCCATTTTGCCAGCGATGGCGGTAATGCTGCGCCGCAGATTCAACGGCGTTGCCCACGGCCACTGCCCCAGTGTTTCAACGTGATTGATCAGCTCGATCCCGCGCCCGGCAGCGTCAAAACGTTGTGCCATCACGCTGGACACCATGCCCGCTTCCCGGCGAAAAACGTCTTCGTCGGCTTCGGGGGCAAAAGTGATCGTATATAGATCGACGACGCCAGCGCGCTGCGGCGCAATCGCGGTAAGTTTATCAGCCAAGAGCTGCGGCTGCGCTTCCATGACTTCTTGCGTTAGCACCAAGCTGGGACGATCATTTTCAGTTTGCTCTTCGTTAACTGGATACCAAAACTCCAGCGTCTCATCAGAAAGAGCTAGCAGTGAAAGTCCAGCAAAAATTGAAGCCGCAAAGAAAAAGTGCAGCTTATTTCGACTACTGGCATGCCATAACAAAATCAACTCAGCCAGCCTCATCCATGTAAATTGCACGCCCCAAACGATCCATTGTGCAGTGAGGCTTTGTTGAACTTCAAAACGAAGCAAAACTTGAGAAACACCATATACCAAACCAGACAGCATGCTAGCCAGCATGTACAACAGTAAAATCAGACACAAAATCTGTCCTTGTCGCGATCGCTTTGACTCCTGCGCAGACGATTGTGAGTAATAAACCAGCCAGCAAATAGCTAAGAAGTAGGCTCCATTTTGCAAAAATGTAAACCAGAAAAATTTCTGCGGACCGCTACTCATTAGCCATTCGACCAAAATCATAAGACCTTGCTCTAAGACGTACAGCAATAAAATCAGCCATGGCAACGCTGGGATGTCGCCCCAGCGCGGCTCGCGAAACCACAGGCAGTGAACGCTATCGCGCAACAAGGCGCCGATTTGTTTGAGCCAAGATGGCTTTGTAGCGGGCGCGGCTTCTTGGCGAGGCTCTGGAAAGTCGCTGATTTCGGAGTCAAAGGATTCGAGGTGATCGGACATAGAGGGGATTCGCTGAAAAGGACGGCCTAGTTTATAACAAAGCCTGTCAGCATCTAAGCAAGTCAGCCGATTGTGCGCCAAGTATGGTGGATTTTGAATTACTTAGGGGTATTCCAATGAAAAGCAATCTGAAATTAGCTTTCATAGCAATACCCAAGCTCAATTCACATCGACAAATTAAGCAATTGCACCCCGCCCCACAAATAATGGCTTTGAGTCGCGCATTAAAAAACGGCAGCCAAGGCTGCCGTTTTGCTTAGAATGAACGCAAATTACTTGGTGTTATCTACCACAACCTGACCATTAAACTTCACCTGGCCGCGGAAGAAGTAATCCACGCAGGCTTTGTAGTCACCGGTATTGGCCAGGCTAAATGGCGTTTGGTAGCTCACCAACTGACACGCCCACGATACGCCACCTGGGTTGTTGCCGTTGTAGCCCCAGTTTTTGTCCAGATAGGTTTTGGTGGCCGCGGCTGAACCATCGGTAAAGCCTTTCGATGTGCCGCAAGTCAGTTGCTCGTTGCTGATATCAATGCCCAGCTCTTTGGTGAACTCTTTATACGCCGCGATCCGGTTCAGCGATTGTTGCGCTTCCGAGCCTTTGCCACACTCGATACCACCGTTAATGATGTAGGTGGTGGCGCCAAAGCCTGGTTTCATATTGTTGGCAATATCCACCTGATTCGGCTGCCAAGTGCCATCAACAACCCAAGTCATTGGTGGTTTTGGCGATTGTGGGTAGACGGCAAACCAGATGGCAGAGGCGAAGTTCATCCAGGTGTCTGCCACCAGACCTGGGTTGTCGAGCAAGACATTCACGTCACCGTACAGCGATTTGCTGAATGGGCCGTAATTGTAGTTCCACGACAATTGCTTCGAGCCGCGACCGAAGTAGCTAAAGTACTGGCCTTGGGCGTTTTTGCCGCATGGATAGAAGATCGAGAAGATCGAGCCACCTGCGCCATTAAAGCAATCTTGGTAACCACCCACGCCCGAACCTTCTTGCATGCCTTGTTCACGCAGGAACCACAGGCCTTGGCGGAAAGTTGGAATCGCGGTGTTTTGCTCCATGGTGGCCAACACAGCGTTGTTCTGATCGGCGTAGCCGCGGGCCGTGGCCGGCGTCAGCGCAGGCCAGTTGGCGCCAGTTTCTTGCGCAAAGTGCGCAAATGAAGTAGCCAGCAGTTTTTTACAGATCAGGTCTGAATCACGACCATCGGTGTAGGTTTTGCAATAAGCCGGGAACTTCGCCACGCCTTTGAGCAGATTTTCGTAGGTGTATTTCACATTGCGAACCGGGAAGAAGTAATCAAACTTCGCCCGTGGCAATACGCGCTCAACGCGTTGTACGTTATCCGGGTTGCTGACTAGCCCTGGTGCAACTGCATCGACCACGCTATCGGTGCGTACCTGCAGCGCTTCGCGAATGCGGTCGATGGTTTGGGCATCGCCACCGGCTTGGCTATACAGTGCACGTTCAGCCGCGGTGAATTGGGCTTCAGTTGGGTAGCCCGCTGGCGCGGTAATGTAGGTAATTTGTGGTTTGTAGGCGGCTGGTGCGCTAGTTGGCGCAGTCGTTGGGCCTGCGGTGACCACTGGGGTTGGCGCTACCGTTACCACAGGGGTGGCGGTCGGCGTGGCCGTTGGTTTTACTGTTACTACTGGTGTAGCAGTTGGCGTCGCAGTCACGACTGGCGTAGCGCTTGGCTTGGCCGTTGGGGTAGCGGTTACCACTGGCGTTGCTGTTGGTGCTACGGTTGCCACTGGCGTCGCAGTTGGGGCTGGCGTGCTACCACCAGTGCTGCAGTTGCCGCCGGCTTTCCAGAGTGTTGGGGTCGCAGCTGGATTCCAGTTCGCGCCCACATAGGCGGTGTGAGTCGACAGGGCGGTATAGCTGGCGCCACCAAAATTCACTACGTCGCCGGCTTTGTAGCTATTGCCTTCCACCCAAGTCGCGCAGCTGCCAGCCGCTGGTGGGGTGGTAGGAGTAGCGCTTGGTTTAGCCGTTGGCGTGCTGGTTGGCGCGCTTGTTGGGGCTGTAGTCGGCGCCGTCGTTGGGGCTGCAGTCACCACCGCGGTGGGGGCTGGTGTGCTGCCGGTGCTGTTGCCAATGAGTTCCCATGGACCCCATTGTTCGGTACCGGGGATGTTATTCAGTGTCCACCATTTGGCTTTGTAATCTTTGCCTTGGTAGCTGACAACTTGACCGCCGGTGTAGACCGTTTTGCTGTCCCAAGCGGTGGCGGCCAGGACCTGGGCCGAGCAGATGGCAGCCGGAATCGCAGCCAGCATCCATTTATTGAACTGGATCATCTTGATGTCTCCATCCTTCTTATGCCGGTCCTGACGGGCCGTGCTTTGTGTGAAAACGGCTTTTGCCGTGGCTGCCATAGTAAGCGAAGCTGACAAGCTTTGCCTAGTGTGTCAGCACACGTTTGTCGTTTTAATTCATCCACTTATTTAAATTACGGCGGTGTAATTTTCGAGATATTTATGCGTCATTTTTGACTTTGATTCGGGTCAAATCCGAACCAAAAGCGACTTGAATTCATACGCAATTTTTGCGCAAAAATGACGTTGGTATGTGACTGGGGTGGCTTTAAGCGGCGGGCCAGGGCAGGGCGTCTAGTGAGCCTAAGCTCGCCAGCTGGGCGCTGCAAGCTGTGGTTAGAAAAGCCGTACCAGTGCTTGGCGGGCATTGGTAGTGGTAGGTATGTCCGTGCAGGCTAAATGCTAGCTCGTATGCATGCAGATACCCCCGATCACTTTCGCTGCCACCATAACGGTTATCGCCGAGAATCGGGCTGCCCAGGCTTTTGAGCGTGACACGCAGCTGATGGGTGCGGCCGGTGAGTGGTTTGAGCGCAAACAGTCGTAAGCCTTCGCCGAGGCCGTAACTAAAAAACTGCGTGATCGCCAGTTGCCCGCCTTCGCGCACCAAGCGGTAGCTGCCGCCACGCCCTTTTTCGATGCCGCCGCGCACTTTGCCCTGTTTCTTACTGGGTTTGTGCGCGCTGATGGCCAGATAATATTTGCGAATCTGGTGCTGGCTAAATAGCTCCCCCAGCGCGCTGGCAGCGGCGCTGCTGCGCGCAAGGAGCAAGAGCCCGGAGGTGAGTTTGTCCAGCCGGTGCACCGCATACAGCTCGGCCAAACCCGTTTGCGCGCGTACCAGCTGCACCAGCCCTGCGGAGCCATCCTGGCTGTGAAAGTCGAGCCCGGCGGGTTTATCCACCACGATAAAGTCGGGCTCCTGCGCCAGAATAGGGATAGTGATGCTCATAAGGGCTGCTGGGCTACCGATCAGGCGCTGCGCGCGCTGGCGAACTGATCGCCAAAATTAACCAGCAGCACGCCCACGACGATCAGGGCGGCGCCCGCCAGCCGTGGCCAAGAGAGCTCGCGCAGCGGCAAGCCCAGCCAGCCAAAACGGTCAAACAGCAAAGAGGCGATGACTTGTCCGCTGATAATCAGCGCCATCATCGAGGCTGCGCCGAGTTTGGGCGCGATCAGGGTGGTGCCAAACACGAACATCGCGCCCAATAAGCCGCCCGCCAGCATCCACGGCTCGGCTTTGGCGATGCCGGCCAATGCGCCCAGCTTTTGTCCGCTGGCCAGAGAAATGAGCAGCAAGGTAATGCAACCCACTACGAACGACACCAGCGCCGCTAGCAAGGTGCTGCCCCCAATCATGGCTTTAAGCTGATTATTAATTGCGGCCTGCAGTGGCACCACCAGCCCAATCACCAGGGCAAACAGAGCGTAAAAGCTATTCATGGGGTGGCTATCCGAAAAGAAATCAGGCCCTGATTGTACTGGCTTGGCTGATTTTTGCCGCAAAATTTGCTATCAAGGTAAGCGGGAGTCCGTACAATAGCGGAGCTTTTTTGACCCGAGACGGACCTGATCATGCAGCACTTAACCCCTGTTGAACTGAGCCAGTGGCTAGCCGATGCCGAGCGAGCTGCGCCTAATTTGCTGGATGTGCGTGAACCATGGGAATTTGCCCTGTGCCAAATCCCCGGCAGCATCAATATTCCGATGGGTCATATCCCGAGCGAGCAAGCGCGGCTAGATCCGGATGCCTGCTATGTGGTGATCTGCCATCACGGCGTGCGTAGCTATCAGGTGGCCGGCTTTCTGGAGCGGCAGGGGTTTGCTGAGATGATCAATCTGGATGGTGGCGTGGCGGCGTGGGCCGATGAAGTTGACCCGACGATGGCGCGTTATTAAGTAATTAATTCCCCTGGGTATGTGCCTGGGGGCTAATAAAATAAAGGCGGCTAGGCCAATACCCATGGAATTACGCCGAATCGAAGAGTTTCTCGCCCTGCTCGAACATGAGCTGGCGCATAACCCCGATCTGTATGCCGACATGCGCGCGGTGATGCAGTTCGAGCCCTATGATTTCCTACCCTGGCTGCCTTTGCTGGATATTGCGATCGAAAAGCTGGGCGATCTGCCCACCGTGGTGAAATGGCTAACCTGTCCGCATCACGATCTGCACGGCGCCGCGCCTGCGACCTTGGTGGGCACGGAAAACGGCGTTGAGCTGGCGCGCCAGCTCCTGCTGCAATACGATCCGCTGCCGCCATGGCGGCAAGCCGGCGCCGAATAAGCGCACTCATTCAACTGATTTAAAACTTAAACCTCTTTTGCGCTTCAGCACATGCTGGCGGCGAGCCTGCGCTAGCGATTGCGCGCGCAGGCTCAAACTTCAGCCGGGTGCGGTGACGGCTTAGTGGCCGTAGCCGTCCGGTTTGCTTTTATAAAAGGTAATGGTTTGGGCATTGGCCGTCGTCGGCGGTGGCGATTTCAGAATATGCGATTTCATCTTGCCGACCACATGCATTTCGCACGGTTTACAGTCAAATTCTAGCCGGTAACTTTCGCTGCCTGAGCTCAGCGTCATCGGTTCGGCGCGAATCTGCCCCTTCACCCCGATCACCCCTTTGGCCTGTTTCGGACACAGATTGAACGAAAAGCGTAGGCAATGTTTGGTGACCATCAGCGGTACTTCGCCGGCTTCTTCGTGCGCCTCATACGCTGCAGCGATTAATTTAACCCCATGCTTGGCGTAAAACTCGCGTGCTTTGGCGTTGTAAACATTGCCCAGAAACGACAGCGTGTCTTCGGGATACACCGGCGGCGGGTTGAGCTCGGCTTTGCGCTCGGGCCGCACCCACGCGGCGCTACGGGCTGCCTCTAATCGCTCCACCGCCTCGCGGCGCAGTGCATTAATCACCGACGCGGGCGCAAACCACGGCTGGCTTAAATTCAATGCCACGTCTTCGGCATAAAACATCGTGTTGCCCAATTTGGCCAGATTATCGCGCAGCGTGCTCCAGGCTTTATCAGCGTTTTGCGCCACTTCAAGCGCCAGCTCAACTTGCGCTGTTGCCGTACAGCCATCGGCATCAGTCATCGTCAGTGCCAGCCCGGAGCTGGTTTCATTCAAGGTGAGCCAAGCGCCGATTTTGCGCTCGGCCGATTTTTTGGTTAGTGCCTGCTCCCACACGTGATCGCGGTTGCGGTGGATGGGCGTACCGGCTTTCAGACCCACCAATTCGCTCATCATTTCATTCGGGAACACGCGCCAAATGCCGGCGGCTTTATTCGCGGCTTCGACCGTATTGGCTTGCACACCAATCACTTCACGTTTTTTCATGAAGTTCAGCCCGTCGCCATTGCTCATCGCGTCGTTCTGATCGGCGACTTCCAGCTCGAAATATTTATCGGTGACCTTGGTCACGGTACCTAGCGGTACACCCACATATTTGGGCGAATCAAAGGCGCCGATGTCTTCTTTACGGCCGGTGGCAAAATAATCGGTGTGGCCGCGGTGGAAGGATTTATCCACGTTCGGGCGGAAAAACAGCTCGGTACGCCCGCTGGAAGCTGGGGCAAATTCACTGCGCTCGGCCATGATTTCGTCGAGCAGCAGGCGATAATGCGCGGTGATGTTTTTCACATACTGCATGTCTTTGTAGCGGCCTTCGATCTTGAATGAGCGCACGCCTGCGTCGATCAGCGCTGCCAGATTATTGGTTTGATCGTTGTCTTTCATCGACAGCAGGTGTTTGTCGAATGCCACCACCCGGCCATTTTGATCGGTCAGCGTGTACGGCAAACGACAGGCTTGCGAGCAGTCGCCCCGATTGGCGCTGCGGCCGGTATGTGCGTGGCTGATATTGCATTGGCCCGAAAATGCCACGCACAGCGCGCCGTGAATAAAGTACTCAATCGTGGCGCGATCACCCATGTAATCACTGATCTGTTTGACCTTGCCCAAGCCCAGTTCGCGTGCCAACACCACTTGCGAAAAGCCTGCGTCGGCCAAAAAGGCGGCTTTTTCTGGGGTGCGAATATCGCATTGCGTGCTGGCGTGCAGCTGAATCGGTGGAATATCTAGGGCGAGCACGCCCATGTCTTGCACGATCAGCGCATCCACGCCCGCGTTGTAGAGTTCAATAATCTGCTGGCGCGCCGGCTCAAGCTCGCTGTCATGCAAAATCGTATTGAGCGTCACGAAAATCCGCGCGTGATAGCGATGGGCAAATTCAACCAGCCCGGCAATATCCGCTACCGAATTGGCGGCATTATGCCGCGCGCCAAAGCCCGGCCCGCCGATATACACAGCATCGGCGCCATGCAGGATGGCTTCGCGGCCGATTTCGGCGGTTTTGGCCGGGGCAAGCAATTCGAGTTGGTGCGGCAACAGCATGGGTCAATCCGGTATGTGAAGCATTAAGGCGCGGAAGTATAGCGGAATCAAAGGCTTGTGCGGCAGATTTGCCAAGGAAATTCTTCACATTAGCCGGCTAGCGGCTGCGGGATTTGCTGCTGGTTTTTTCGCGATACATGGCCTGATCGGCCTGCGCGATTAAGGCATCGGCGGTGAGTGGCGCAGGGCCGCCAAATGCGGCGCAGCCCACGCTGAAGGTCACGCCGTATTCCTGTGCTAGCGGCTTGGCCCGCTGACAGAGGGCTAGTATCCATTGCTGCGGGTTTTGCGCGCCCAACAGCGCCACAAATTCATCGCCGCCCAAGCGGTACGCCACCACATCGGGGGCCTGAATATAGTGCGCGCAGCGCTTGAGCACTTCGTCGCCCACTTCATGGCCAAAGCGATCATTCACGGGCTTAAAATTATTCACATCGATATAGAGTAGGGTACCGCTTTCGCCGGCAGCGATTTTTGCCTGCAAGGTTTCAAACAGGGCGCGGCGATTGCCCAGCTGTGTGAGTTCATCGCTATAGGCTTGCTGATACAAAGTTTGCTGCAGCGCCTGGCTGCGCTGATTTTCGCGATGGAGCTGTGCGATCAGGTGATTGCGATCGTGCATCACCCGGACAAAAGCAATGCCGATCAGGCAAAAGCCCACCGCAAACAAGATGTCATCCAGAATATCGGCGTTGTGCCCCCAAAAGCCCTGGCCCTGATGCAAACCATCGATGTAATCAAACACATGGCCTAGCCAATAAATCAGCACGCCGAGCAAAAAAGGTCGCAATAAGCGCTCTTGATAACTAAAGCGCCGCCAGATCACCACCAGCACCAGGCTGGTGATCAGCAAGCCGTAGAAATCGTGCACATCCGGCAGCGGAATAAACTCCAGCAGCGCCCGCACCCCCAGCAGCAATACTAGCCATTGCCAGGTTGTGATTTTATCCATTCCTACTCACCGCGTTGGAAATGACCTCAGGATGAGGTCGGCTCTGGCAGTATAGTTGCTGGGGTGGCTAAATATGTCGATGTTTGATTGCTTTGGGTCAGGCTTTTAAAAGATTTTGTTGGGAACTTTTGTATGAGTATATGCTGGAATGCTAATTTATATCTGCGCTATATCCGTATACCACCAAGGGGTATTGAGACTTTTCTGTTGTATTGATGCAGAAAAAAAACCAGTGGCTGGGGTTTTGTCAAAAGGCTGCCTAAAAAATGCGCTACATTCGGGCTGTCGCGAATCTGAATTCCCCTCTAGCTGATGTCTACCCGCCCGCTTTTTCTGCTTCCTTTGCTGCTGGCAAGCAGTTTTCATACTGTCAGCTTTGCGGATGACCCGCGTACTTACGAGTTGAACGCCAGCGATGTGGCACGAACATCTTTGCGTTATCGGGTGGTCGAGAGCGAAGCGCCGCGTGGCCCGCGCGAGATTGAAGAACAAACGGTGCAAACCTATTCGCTGCGGCATGTGCAGTATTTTGCGCTGGCCGATCAGCTGGCCTACGCCGGGATTCAAGTCCCATATCGCCAGATCGAACAGGATTTTCGCAATAGCCGCCGGCGGGGCGACGATCAGTCGGGGCTGGGCGACCCGATGCTGTCGTTTGGCATGGGCGTTTACCGCATGCCGGCGCTGAGCTGGGAAGAGCTAAAACGCTATAACCGCGATGGTTTCAGCAGCGGTTGCCAGCTGCTGGTGTCGCTACCGCTGGGCTCGTATGACAGCCGGCGCGGCAGCAACCCGGGCAGCAATCGCTGGATGGTGATTCCGGAATGCCAGCTGGGCTACACCCAAGGGCGCTGGCTGGTGGAAGGCTTTGCCAGTATGAATTGGTTTTCGGATAACGACGATTACCGCGGCGGCACCTTTAGCCAAGACCCGCTGTACAACTTCAAACTCAGCACCAGTTATGGTTCGATGCGCGATTACTGGCTGGCCGTCTCGGCCGAATATCACCACGGCGGCGCCACCACCCGGCTAGGGCGGGCGGATAACAACGGCGAAAATGATTGGGATGGTGAAGTGGCGCTGTATTACAACTTTGGCGGTGGCAATAGCATGAAGCTGTTTGCCGAATGGCCACTGAGCAATTCAGCCGGCACTAGCAAATCACGTAATTTCTCAGTGGTGATGTCGCATACTTGGCGCTGATATACCAGTTGGGGTATATCGCAAAATGCATTGCTGCGTAATGGCTTGGTGGCGATACCCTGCTAGTTGGGCGCACCATAGCGCAGCACAATCGGCGGTGCCTGGGTGGCGAGTTGGCGGATTGCCTGTTTGAGCTGCTCGGCCGGGACTTGAGGATTGCTGCTGAGCAGGCAATAGGTGTCGCGAATATCCAGCGTTTGCACAATAGGTACGCGTAGCTGCGGCGCTTGCTGGTGGTTAAATTCATCCACGATCAGCCGGTTGACTACACTCAGATGCAATTGCCCGCTTTGGGTAAAACGCAGCAAGGCTTGCTGGCTGGGCGCATCAATCCGGCGATACTGACCGCGCTGAAAGTAGGGCTCAAGCAGCGGGTAGCGAAACCCCAAGACCGTGCCAATGCTGCGATGCTCGCCCTGATCGAGCTTGAACGGCGCATGGCCATGTTGCGGGGCGTGGATAATGACATTTTCCTGCCGTAAAAAAAGGCTGCTCCAGCGTTCGGGTGGATAGCTCCGTTCTTGCCAGCTGGGGTTGGTGTGGCACCAGAGATCGATCAGCCCTTGTTCTAGTGCTTGTGGCAGGCGTTTGCGGGGCAGCTGTAGCCATTCCGGCGTGGCATTCACATTGCGGGCAATTTGTAGCAACAGCTCGTAATACAGGCCCCCCACCGGCTCGCCATTATCGAGCACCACCTGCGGCGGCGCCCAGGCTGAATCCAGCGCAATGCGCAGCTTGAGGGGCTCGGCATGCGCGGCAAGGCTTAGCCAACACACTGACAACAGGCCGGCAAGCGGGCGAGAGAGCAGGTGGGAAAACACGAATGCGGATCTTTTTCAGTCAAACAATATGCCATTGTAGTGGCCTTTGATGACATTTCCTACTGTAGATTACACGCGCAGCAAGGCTTCGCGCCCCGGTAGCCAGCGATCAAGGTGCGGCTGGGCCAGCTCGGGTTGATGCGCGAGGATGTCTTCGGCGGTGGCGCGGGCTTCTTCCAACAGATCGGCGTCGGCTTCCAGATCGGCAAAGCGCAGCATGGGTACGCCCGATTGCCGTACCCCGGCCAGCTCGCCCGGCCCACGAATCTGTAAATCCTGTCGGGCAATTTCAAAGCCATCGGTGTGCTCGTAAATCACTTTCAGCCGCGCTTTGGCGGTGTCGCCCAGCGGGCCGGTATACAGCAAGATACACAGGCTGGCATGGGCGCCGCGGCCCACGCGCCCGCGCAGCTGATGCAATTGCGAGAGCCCCATGCGCTCGGCGTGTTCGATGACCATCAGGCTGGCATTGGGGACATCTACGCCCACCTCAATCACCGTGGTGGCCACCAGCACCTGCAGCTCGTTGCGGGCAAATGCTGCCATGGTGTTGGCTTTTTCATCGGGTTTCATCCGGCCGTGCAGCAAGCCCACGGCGATGCCGGGTAGCTCTTCCACCAGCTGGGCATGGGTGTCGACGGCAGTTTGGAGCTGCAAGGTTTCCGATTCTTCGATCAGCGGGCACACCCAGTACACTTGGCGGCCCTCGGCCACTTTGGCCGCGATGCGGGTGATGATTTCATCGCGGCGGGCGTCTGACACCAGTTTGGTGACAATCGGCGTGCGCCCCGGTGGCAGCTCATCGATGATGCTGACATCCAAATCGGCATAAAAACTCATCGCCAAGGTGCGCGGAATCGGGGTGGCACTCATCATCAGCTGATGCGGGCTGCCACCTTTTTCGCGCAGCGCCAAGCGTTGGGCCACGCCAAAACGGTGCTGTTCATCCACAATCGCCAGCCCCAGCCGGTGCAGCGTTACGCTGGCCTGAAAAATCGCATGCGTGCCCACCAGTAGCTGGCCGCTGCCGTCTTCCGCGGCGGCGAGCGCTGCGCGTTTTTCTTTGGCTTTCAGGCTGCCGGTCAGCCAGATCACGCGCACGCCCAGCGGGCTGAGCCACTGGCTGAGTTTTTGATAATGCTGCTCGGCTAGAATCTCGGTCGGCGCCAGCATCGCCACCTGATAGCCGGCCTCAATGGCCTGGCACGCCGCCACGGCGGCGACAATGGTTTTGCCCGCGCCCACATCGCCTTGCAGCAGGCGCTGCATGGGGTGGGATTGCTGCAAATCTTGGGTGATTTCTAGCAAGACTTTTTTCTGCGCGCCCGTCAGCCCAAAGGGCAGATTGCCCACCAGCTGGGCGGCCAGCGCGCCGCTTGGTGCGATGACTGGCGCCGTCCGTTCGCGGCGGATCGCGCGTGCCAAGCGCAGCGAGAGCTGCTGGGCCAGCAGCTCATCAAATTTCAGCCGCCGCCAGGCCGGATGAGTGCGGGCGGTGAGTAAAATCTGCGGGATATCCGGCGTGGGGTGGTGCAGCAATTTCACGCTGCTGGCAAAGTCGGGTAAGCCCAGTTCGTGCAGTAGCGGTGCGGGTAAAGTATCGGGCAGCGGGGTGCTAGCCAGCGCCTTGGCAATCAGCCCCGCCAGCTGGTGCTGTGCCAGCCCTGCGGTGGTGGGGTACACCGGTGAGAGCGCGTCTTGCAGGCTCACTTCACCGCCGACGCGGATTTTCGGGTGCACCATTTCGGGGCCAAAATAGCCGCGGCGGATTTCCCCATACAGCCGCACCCGTTTGCCAACGGCCAGCTGCTGAGCCTGACTCGGGTAAAAATTCAGTAGCCGCACCATCACACTGCCGGTGTCGTCTTTCACGCGCGCGACCAGTTGTTTGCGTGGCTTAAAGGTGACTTCGCAGGAGGTGACTTCGCCCTCGACCAGCGCAGGGCTGCCCAGCGGCGCTTCGGCCAGCGGGTAAAGCTGGGTTTGATCTTCGTAGCGCAGGGGCAAATGCAGCACCAGATCCAGCGGGCGCTGGATGCCCAGCTTGGCCAGGCGGGCTTGCTGTGCGGCGGTGAGCTTGGCGAAATCCATTATGGAACAATCGTTCTGTAATGCGCCTACTGTAGCGGCAAATGCGCCGCAAGGCAATCTGCGCGCGGCTTAGCGCCGGATTTTGGCGAGAAAGCGATCCAGGCTGCGGCCAAAAGCTTGCCGATCGCTGGCGCTAAAGGGCGCGGGGCCGCCCAGCTGTTGGCCGCTGCTGCGCAGGGTTTCCATAAAATCGCGCATATTCAGCCGCTCGCGGATATTTTCGGCGCTGTAAAATTCGCCGCGCGGATTGAGCGCCGCCACGCCATTGCCCACCACTTCGGCGGCCAGCGGAATATCGGCGGTAATCACCAAATCGCCGGGCAGGGCTTGGCTGGCGATCCAGTGGTCGGCCTCATCAAAGCCTTGTGCTACTTGCACCGCCCGAATCACTTTGGAAGGCGGCACCCGCAGTAGCTGATTGGCCACCAGCACCGTGGGCAATTGCAAGCGCTCGGCGGCGCGAAAGATGATTTCCTTAATCACCACCGGGCAGGCATCGGCATCGACCCACAGATGCGGTAGACGGGTATCTGGCGCTAGGGTTTGATCAGTATGGTCTGCTGGCATATACCCTGCTTATTTTCCGGCTTGGCGCTCGGCGATTTTTTTGCGAATCAGCGGCAGAGCGGCCAGCGCCGCTTTTTCGCCTTCGAGAATGGCGACATTTTTCTGATCAAAATCGCTAGGGCCAATTTTGCCTACTTTCGGGGTAATCACCACATCGGCGCGGGCCAGCTCTTGCTCACCCAGTTTTTGTCCCATGATCACAATGGCCTGATTCATCATGCCCAGCGTGCTGGTGGATGATTTGCCAGTGGCTTTGGCCGAGATATCTACCGCAATCACCAGATTGGCACCCAGCTCGCGGGCGGCATCCACCGGCACCGGGCTCACCACGCCGCCATCGACAAATTTGCGGCTGCCGATCACGGTGGGGACAAATATGCCGGGAATACTGCTGGACGCGCGCACCGCCTGGCCCACATTGCCCCGGCTAAAGACCACCCGCGCGCCGGTATCCAGATCGGTGGCCACGGCGGCGAAGGGCTTGGGCAATTTTTCAAATGGGCGGTTGCCGATTTGCTGATTCACATAATCTTGCAGCTTTTGGCCTTTCACGAGGCCGCCGCCAAGTAAATTCACATCGCGAATCTGGCTTTCATCCAGCGCCACGGCTTTTTCTTGCAGGGCAAAGGCATCCAGCCCGCTGGCATACAGGCTGCCCACCACGCTACCCGCGCTAGTGCCGGTCACAATATCGACCTTAATGCCATTAGCTTGCAGCATTTTAATCACGCCGATATGGGCAAAGCCCTTGGCTGCACCACCGCCGAGCGCGAGACCGATTTTCACGGGCGCCGGCGTAGGGGCCGGGCTAGGTGCGGGGGCTTTGTCATTGCTCGGGTTGGTGACGCAGGCGGCCAGCAGGCCGACGCTGGCGCACACGACGCTACGGCGCAGATAAATCAGGATGCTCACAAGGGGTTCTCCAGCAAATCTTGCAGATATTCAACCATGGCTAGCTGCCCATCGCAGCGCCATTTCACATCATATTGATACAGCCTCACCCCATACAGCCGCGTCGGGTCGTCGGCATAGGCCGGGCGCGGGTCTTGCGCCAGTACTTCGGTGATCAGCGCACGCAAATGCGGGAGGGTGCTGGCCGCCAGTTGGGCCTCGGCCTGCGGGCTAAAATACACTTGCAGTTGCGGCGGCGGGCCGGCCACAAAGCCGCCACGGGCGGCGGGCTGGCTTTCTACAAACGGAATATACGGCTTAATGTCGACAATTGGGGTGCCATTGACCAGGTCGACCCCGGCAAAGCGCAGGGTGGCGCCGGCGCTGCAGTCGATATCCACGAGCTGCACCAGCGATAAACCCAGCGAGTTGGGGCGAAACGGGCTGCGGCTGGCAAATACGCCAACCTTGGCGTTGCCACCCAGCCGCGGTGGGCGCACGGTGGGCGACCATTGGCCGGCCACTTCGTGAAAAATAAAGCTCAGCCACACATGGGAAAAATCAGCCAGGCCGCGCACGCATTCGGCGCGGTTATACGGCGGCAACAGCGTGAGGCTGCCGATGGCATGAGGCGCCAAGCTGGGCTGACGCGGGATGCCGAATTTATCGGCAAACGGCGTCGCCAGATAGCCCAGCGGCGAAAGGGTAAAGGTAGTCACGCGCGCATTGTGCCAAACTGCCGGCATTTCAGACAGCGCAGTTTTACCGCTGTGGTGTTACAGACTGTGCCACCAGATGGCGCCGATCACCAGTGGCGAAACCCAGGCACACACCAGTTTGAAGACCGGCAAGATACGCGCCGAGCCTTCGGCTTGCAGATCGCTCTGAATGCGTGACCAGATCGCCCAGCCGACAAACAGCGCCGACAGCAGCCCGCCGGCTGGCAGCATCAGATTGCTGGTGAGGTAATCCATCAGATCAAACACGGTTTTGCCAAACAGCAGCACATCTTTCATGGCGCCAAACGACAGCGCGGCCGGAATACTGAATACCCACACGCTCACGGCGCTAATCCAGGTGGCTTTGGGGCGGGCGAAGCCGAATTCATCCATCAGAAAGGCTACGATCGGCTCCAAAATCGATACAGATGATGTTAGCGCAGCAAAAATCAGCAACAGGAAAAACGCAATCGCAAAGCCTTGGCCAAACGGCATTTGCGCAAAAATCGCTGGCATGGTGATAAAGGTGAGCCCTGGCCCCGCACCCGGATTCACATTAAAGGCAAAGACTGCCGGCAACACCAACAGCCCGGCCAGCAGGCAGGCCAGCGTGGCCAGCGTGGTGATCCACAGTGAGGTTTTCGCCAGATTGGTGCCTGGCGCCACATATGAGCCGTAGGCAATCAGCAGCCCCAAGCCGACTGAGAGCGAAAACAGCGCCAGCCCCATTGCATCGAGCACAATCGCGGCGGTGAGCTGCGAGAAATCGGGTTGCACAAAATAGCGCACGCCTTCCATCGCTCCCGGCAAGGTCAGCGAGCGGCCAATCAAGACCAGCAAGAGGAAAAACAGCATCGGCATCAGCACTTTACTCCAGCGCTCGATGCCTTTTTCCACCCCCAGCAAGACCACCCAGGTGGTAACGCCCAGAAACAGCGTAGTGTAAATAATGGCCTGCAGCGGGTCGGCAATAAAGCGGGTAAACAGCTGCTCTAGCACCGCCACATCGCGGGTGATGGCTTCGCCGGTGGCCGATTGGTACAAGTAGGCAAAGGTCCAACCGCCCACCACCGAATAAAACGACAAAATCAGAAACGAGCACAGCACCGACAAGCGGCCTGCCCACGGCCATAGGCCGCCTTTGAGATTACGAAAAGCGGTAGTCGCGGATTTTTGTGCCGCCCGGCCAATCAGCATTTCGGCCAGCAGCATGCCGATGCCCACGGTAAATACGCAGGCCAGATACACCAGCAAAAAGGCGCCGCCGCCATTTTTGCCCGCCATATATGGAAACTTCCAGATCGCTCCCAGGCCCACGGCCGAGCCGGCGGTGGCCAGAATAAAGCCGAGTTTTGAACCCCAATTCGCACGAGACATACAGCACACATCCACAACAAAACAGCCACTTATCCGGCTGGCGGCACGCTTTTGCGCGCCCGATTGATCGGCAATAACCCAAGCCCGAGTGTGCCGGATTTACCGGCTGGCCTCTATTGCGAATAGTTCGTACAGCGAGCAGTGACGGTGCACGGGGCTGCACACTGTGTTTTCACGGGCTTTCTTAATTCTGTTAGCAGCTTCGGTTACAATGGCGGCTTTTCTTGCTTACCTTGCTGGAGTGCCCATGCCTGTGAATATCGCCCCCCTGGACCCCGCCGCACTGCATCCGGTTGCCGGTGTTGAAATCGGTATCGCTTCGGCAGGCATTAAAAAACCGGGCCGCAAGGATGTCACCGTGTTTCGCCTGGCACCAGGCAGCAAAGTGGCCGGCGTGTTTACGCTGAACCGTTTCTGCGCTGCACCCGTACGGCTTTGCCAGCAATACCTGCAGCAGTATACGGCTGGGGGCAAGGAAATTCGGGCACTGGTGGTCAATACCGGCAATGCCAATGCCGGCACCGGGGTGGATGGCTTGAATCGCGCCACCGCCATTTGCGCTGAGTTGGCCGCCAGCTGGGGCCTGGCCACCGAGCAGGTGTTGCCGTTTTCAACCGGCGTGATCCTGGAGCCTCTGCCGAGCGAGAAAATCATCGCCGCACTGCCTGAGGCTACCGCCGATTTGTCGCCCAGCAACTGGGCTGCAGCAGCCAGCGCGATTATGACCACCGACATCGTGCCCAAAGCCAGTAGCAAACAAATCCAGATCGGCGGCAAAACCGTCACGATTACCGGCATCGCCAAAGGCTCGGGCATGATTCACCCGAATATGGCCACCATGCTGGGCTATGTGGCAACCGATGCGGCGATTAGCCAGGATTTGCTGCCGGGCTTACTCAAGCACGCGGCCGATGTATCGTTTAACAGCATTACCGTCGATGGCGATACCAGCACCAATGACTCGTTCATCCTGATCGCCACCGGCCAGGCTGGCCATGCCGAAATCACTGCGGCCGACAGCGCCGAATTTGCCGCGCTGCAGGCGGCAGTGGTGGAAGTGTCGCAGTTTCTGGCACAGGCCATCGTGCGCGATGGTGAGGGCGCCACCAAATTCATCAGCATTAATGTTAGTGGCGGCGCGAGCTACGACGAATGCAAGGCGGTGGGCTATGCGATTGGCCGCTCGCCACTGGTGAAAACCGCGTTTTTTGCCTCTGACCCTAATCTGGGGCGGATTCTGGCGGCGATTGGCTACGCCGGCATTCAAGATCTGGATGTCGATCAGATCGAGGTGCGGCTCGATGACGTACTGGTCGCCAAAGATGGCGGCCGCCACCCCGATTACCGCGAAGAGCAAGGGCAAGCGGTGATGAATAAAGCCGAGATCGCAATCAATATCAATCTACAGCGCGGCGCGCACAGCGCCACGGTGTGGACCTGCGATTTCTCGTACGACTACGTGAAAATCAACGCCGAATATCGCAGCTAAGCTGGCCACGCTGAGTTGCCCCTCCGCCTTGCGTGGGTTGATCTGCATGCGCTTGGCGGCTAGGTGCTAAGACGTGCGCAGCGGTGTGCTAACGCCGTGTGGATGGGCTAAGTAAAAAGGATACCCTGGTGGGTATCCTTTTTTATTGCTTATAGAATAATGCTTTTCAGGCTATACCCCTGCAGGGCTGATTGGGCTGGCCGCTGGGGCGGGGCGGTTCTATAGTGAAGCATCTTCTGCGAGACGCGGCGCATGACCCAGCCCACGATTTCATCCTTGCTGCAGCCCATGGTGGCGCAAATCCACCGGCGGGTATTTACCGATCGCTTTGAAGCGTTTAACGATTGCGAGGCCGGTTTTCGCCTCGCGCGGGCGATGCACGATCATGCCGCATTTATCGCCATCGCGATTGATTATGGCTTGGTGATTGATCAGCACGGCTATCCGGATGCCAGTATCAGTATTTTGTATGAAGCGCTGCAGCTGGCGCAGAGCTATCACTTGTTTCAAGATGAAGCGCGCCTGCTGAATGTGATTGGCCGCGCGGTCTACACCCGGGCGGAATACCGGCGAGCGATGCAGGCCTGGGCACATTGCCTGGAAGTGGCGGCGCTGGCCGATGATCAGGTGAGCTGGACATGGGCCAAGCTGGGCATCGCGCAAATCTACGATGCGCTTAATGACAATCACACCGCCGTGATTTTGCTGCGCCAGGCTGAGGCCCGCGGGCGGCCGCTGGGCGACGATATGCTGTTGCTGAACATCTTGCTCAATCTTGGGGTGAATCTGTATCACATCGCCGATCTGCCTGCGGCATTGAGTGTGTATCAGGAATCTTTGCAGCTGGCGGAGCGCCTGCAACATCTGGATGATCTCGGCGAAATTTTATTCCGGATCGCCGAAGTCGAACTGGCGCAGCACAACATCGCTGCGGCTTTACAGCATCTGGATGAAGCGCAACGCATATGCGAGCAATCGCATCATATGTGGGCGCTGGCGAATATTCATGGCGTGCGCGCGCAGGCGCTGGCCGAGCAGGCTAAGTTGCAGGAAGCACTGCTGGAAGTCGCAGTCGGGATTGATTACGCCACGCGCTCCGGCTCGGCGCATATTCAAATGCGCTTGCTGGAATTGCAATCCACCCTGGCCGAGCGTAATCAAGATGCCAGCCTCACCTTGGCGGCGTACAAAGCCGCGATGGCGCTGCGCGAGCAAATCAGCCCGCATGATTACCGGCAGCAACTCACCGAGCTGGAAGACCTGGCCGGGCTACGCCCCAGCCCAGGGCGCATCTTGCTGGAGCTAGCCAATCACCCGCAGCTGGAGCATTGTGAGCTAGCGGCATTGGCGCAGCTCTTGTGCGAAACCGCTTGCCAAATCATGCCCAAGGTCTTGGCCCGCTATGCTGCATTTGAGCCGGATTTGCAGCAATTTTCAGTGATTTTTGGTCAAGTCGAGCTAGAACGGCTGGCCTTACCGCCGCGACTGCTCAATAGCCTGCGGCAGGGGGAAATGACGGTGGCGCATAATGCGCAACACCATCAGCTGACCTGGGAATGCTATGAGCGTTTGTTTCAGGCACGGCAGGTATTGTCGGTATTAATCGTGCCCTTGCGGCTGAACGAAAGCCTGTATGGTGCGCTGCTGATTGAGCATCCGGGTAGTATTAAAAACTGGTCGGTGGATGAAGTGCAGCAGGCCAATCAGCTAGCGATTATCGGCACCCGGGCGCTGGCCAATATTGAGCGGCAGATTTTTCAGGCCGATATTGCCCGCCTGAATGCCAAGCTGCAGCAGAGCAATACCGAGCTTGAGCAACGGGTGGTGGAGCGCACGCTGGAGTTGCAAAAAGCCATGGCTCACTTGGTGGAATCTGAAAAATTGGCCTCGCTGGGTAATCTGGTGGCCGGCTTTGCGCATGAACTGAACACCCCGCTGGGCACGACGCTCACCGCCGCGAGTACCTTGCTGGAGAAAAACCGCGAAATTCTGGGGGCGGTGAATGAGGGCGCGATGAAGCGTTCGCTACTGATGCAATATCTGGATGAAAGCAGCATGATCGCTGAGCTGGTCGAGCGCAACGCCCGCCGTGCCAGTAATCTGATCGCAAATCTGAAACAGGTGGCGGTGGATACCGCTTCTAGCAAGCGGCGCGATTTCGATTTGCGCCAAGTGATCGAGGAAACGATCGCCGCGCAGGCCGTCAATTTGCGGCATAAAAATGTGCGGATTGAAAACCGGATTCCGGCCGGGCTACAGTTGCTGAGCTACCCTGGGGCGCTAGAGCAAATTATTAGCAACTTTATTCATAACTCCTTGGTGCATGCCTTTACCCCAGAACAGGAAGGGCAGATTGTGCTGGATGGCCGGATGCTGAACGCTCAGCAAATTGAGCTAAGTTATCGCGATAATGGTTGCGGCATCCCCGACGCCATCAAAAAACGGGTGTTTGACCCCTTTTTTACTACCCGTTTTGGACACGGCGGTAGTGGTCTGGGCTTGTATCTGGTCTATTCGCTGGTCAATGGCACTTTGGGTGGCGTGCTAGAGCTGCAAGATGCACCCGCTGGTGGGGTATGGTTTAGCTTGCGCCTGCCGGTGGAAGCGCCGGCCGAGCAGGGGGCGCATGGCAGCCTGTATAGCGGTAGCTGATGCAGTGCTAGCGCTGCAAATGAAAACGGAGCCTCGCGGCTCCGTTGTTACTTCAATCATTCAGGGCTTGTTTTGGCCATACCTACCGATAAGGTTCCGCGATCTCCAATGCGAGATTTCTCTCGTCGTCGTGGTCTAATTTGGCAGGGTTTTTAAAGGCCCGGAACAAGTTCATCAACGCATCGTTGACCGTACTCGCTAAGCCTTCCATGAAGTTGATTCGCATAACGAACTCCTTGAAGGTTTCACTATCTACGTCGCTGATTTTGCTGACAGGTGCCGCCCCGTGTTTCCAACGGGCAGCTCGTTGCAGGAGTGTCGTCTCCTGCCTCGCCAGCACTGCGGTGCCGGCCTGTTGGCACAACCGTACGTGCTGCCGTAACCCCATTGTCACGGCAACGAAACCAATTTAGCACTTCGCCGCAGAGTTATACAAGTAGGGTTTACAGAAAAAACGGCCTTACATCATGCGTTTAGCGGCATGAACCTGACTGGCGTGCCCTGTAATGGGCAGCCCAGCGCTTGCAGGCGGGTGCGATTTTCATCGCTGAGTAAACTGGGGGGGAGGCGGACCAAGTAATCGGCAAAATTCTGAGCGCTATGCTCGCTCAGGTGAGGAATCAGGTGGTCAATAAAAAAGATGCGTGGCGCATCGCACAGCCGTGGTGAGAGCTGATTAAGGAGGGTAATCGGGGCGTCGCGCAGAAGATACCAATCCTGTTCATGTACAATCAGCGCATGCAGCAGCGCGCCCCAGCCAAGTTGGCCCACCACCGTTTGTGGTGATACCGCAATAATGCCGCAAACTAGCTCGGGTGCATGCAGCAAGGTATTAAGCTGCGTGAGGGTGCGCTGGCAATTGCTGTGCTGAATTTCAATCAGGTGCCGAAGCATGGCAGGCATAAAGCTGACGAATTGATACGATCAAAGCATTGCTTGTGGTTGGTGTTTTGCAAGTTAAATCAGAGATTTTTGATGATGAGCGTTAAGAAAGTCACTCGCGTCGCTGCCGGGATATTAGTACGCCCAGATGGACAGTTTCTACTCTCTAGCCGACCCGCCGGCAAAGTGTACGCAGGCTACTGGGAATTCCCCGGTGGCAAGCTAGAAGAAAACGAAAGCGCTTTGGCTGCGCTACAACGCGAATTGCATGAAGAGCTAGGTATTCGTGTAACTGCTGCGCGCCCCTGGATTTGCCAGCGATTTGAATATCCGCATGCCACGGTGGAATTGCGTTTTTTTATCGTCACGGCTTGGGAAGGCGAGTTGCATAGCCGCGAGGCGCAACAGTTTGCTTGGCTGCGGGTAGGGCAGCTGACGCAGTCGCCGATTTTGCCGGCCAATGGCCCAATCCTGCGCGGGCTGGCACTGCCCCAGCGTTTGCTGATTTCGCCGGGGGCCACCCTGCCAGCGGCGCAGTGGCTGACAAAGATGGCGCAATATTGGCAAGCCGAGCCGGCCTGGCTGGTGCTGCGCGAGCCGCAATGCTCGAAGGAAGAGTATCGAGCTTTGGTTACACAACTGCAGCAGATGCCACGGCCGCATGGCGGAAAACTACTGGTGCACGGCCCGCATAGTGCGAGTTATGCAGGTGAGGCCGATGGTTGGCATTTAACGTCGCTGCAATTAAGTGCGCTGGATCAGCGCCCGCGTGGTTTTAATTGGGTTGGCGCCTCTTGCCACAATGAGTCACAGCTGGTGGCAGCGAACCAATTAGGGCTTGATTACACTCTGCTTGGGCATGTGGCGAGTACCGCTAGCCATCCGCAGCAGCCTCCACTCGGATGGGAAGAGTTCACTCGCTTACTGGCCTTAGGCTGGGCAGCGCCGTGTTATGCGATTGGTGGGCAAAGTGTGAGCACGCTACCGCAAGCTCATGCTGCCGGCGCGCATGGGGTCGCGGTGCTGCGTGACGCGTGGATTAGCGAATGACAGCGCATAAGCAATGGTTGGCGTTGCTAGTGGCTGCGCTGGGCATGATTGGGCTTTATACCTGGCTTGGGCCGCGTAACGTGGCGGCTACGCCAGCGATACGCGTAGATTGCCCCAGTCTGGCTCAGGCGTGTGAGGTGCAACGACCTAACTTGCCAGCGATCCGCTTGCAAGTTATTGGCGGCGTGCCTGCGCAGGGGCAGTTTACCTTGCAACTCACCGGCGCCCAGCAGGCCGCGAGTGCCAGCTGGCAGATGAGCGGCATGGAAATGGGACCTAATCGCTATCAGCTACAAGCTCAAAGTGACGGCAGCTATCGCGCGAGTATGGCCTTACCCATGTGTACGCAGCAGCGCCACGATTGGGTACTGCAGCTAAATATTGATGGGCAGCTCATTGAAGTGCTGACCAGTGTGCCGGGCACTGGGCAAGGCGCAGTAAAATGAGCCACAATCAGGCCTAGATGTGGATTGGAGTGGGCAAGATGAAACGTGCACTTTTACTGTGTTTGCTGGCGGCTCCCGCGCTGGCGGGCAAAGTTTATCAATGGCGAGATGCCGATGGCCGGGTGTTTTATTCCGATCAGCCGCCGCCCAGTGTGCAATACACCGAGCGCAAAATCCGCCCCAATACTGTCGGGCAGGCAAGCCGGGCAAGTAGTGTTGATCAGGCTAACAATGAAACACAGGTGGTGTTGTGGGTGAGTGCGAGCTGTGAACCCGCCTGTTCACAAGCGCTAGAACTGCTGGATCGGCGTGGTGTGCAATATGATGTCCGCAATGTGGATCCGGCCAATGAAAAAAGTATGCTGGCTTTTTTCAACGTGGTCGGCACGATGCAGGCCCGCCCGCCCGTGCTGCAATTGGGCAAGGAAGTTTTGAAAGAATTTAATAGCCCGCTCTGGCAAGCCGCCTTGTCCAAGGCGGGCTATGGCATCAAAAATACACCAGCCAAAAAATAAGCCGGGCGCTGAGTGTCAATCCCGGCTAATGGTTTACTGCTGATTTAGCTCTTTGCTCACCGAGTATTTAGACCCTGCGACCGTCGCTTCGGCCATCAAGCCATTTTCGGTAATCTGATAGATATAAATTCCATCCGCGATGCGTTTTGCTCCCGCAATCCCTGCGCCTTTATCGTGCGCTTTGGCGGCTGCCGTAGCGGTTGCATCTGCTGCCCAGCCTTGTGTTATGAATTGCTCATAGGCTTTGGCATCGGTAAAGACCAGCACTTCACGGGTTTCTTTGCCACCCAATCCCAGACCGACTTTACCTTGCAACATGGTCATATAAGTCGCTTTGCCTTGCCGATAAGCCGCGCCTTCACCGCCGCCGGCCCCCAAGAAAAAGACCGTGACGCCACCGGTTTTAAAAACTGCATAACCCGCGGCTTTTGCAATTTGAGCTTTGGCTTGCGGGTACTTTTGATAAATCAACTTGAGCGTACTTTGCGTATTGCGATCAATATTGGCCCGCCGCTCAGCGGGCGTCGCCTGTTTGGCGCTGGTGCTGCTTGGGTTGGTAGGCTGTTCGGCGGCATACAGCGGGGTGATCAGGCTGACTGCAAGTAGGGGAAGGCACATGCGCTTTAACATGGAGGATCTCCTGTTAGTCGGTGAATAGTGAGTATCGTTAGCAAGCTTGGCTAAACCAACTGGAATATTCACATCATCGCTGCGCAATAAAACAAATCCATGACAAACTGACAAGACTGACACTGGTTTTACGATGAAACTGAGGCTGTAGTGTGAAGCGAATCATGCTTGCTGTCAGCCCAACTCCCCTTGGGAGGCATATTTCATGCACAATAAGGGGATTTTGTAATTAAACCCGCGTGTCATGAACTGAAGGCGCGGGTAAAGCTGGGTAATCACGGAATGAAAATTGCATGCTGGAATGTGAACTCACTCAAAGTTCGCTTACCGCAGGTCTTGGATTGGTTACAAGCCAATCCGGAGGTGACTGCGCTCTGCCTGCAGGAAACCAAAATGGATGATCCGGTCTTTCCGGCCGATGAAATTCGTGCGGCGGGATTTGAGGTCGCTTTTGCGGGGCAAAAAACCTATAACGGCGTGGCGATTATTGCCCGCGCACCGATTGAAGATGTGGTGATCAATATCCCCGGCTTTGATGATCCGCAAAAACGCGTGATCACGGCCACGGTTAATGGGGTGCGGCTGGTTGGGGCGTATATTCCTAATGGCCAGGATCTGGAATCGGATAAATACCCCTACAAACTGGCTTGGCTGAACGCGCTTACCGATTGGCTAGCCCAAGAATTACAGCAATATCCCCAGCTCGCTTTGCTGGGCGATTACAACATCGCCCCGGAAGATCGGGATGTGCATGATATAAAGAAATGGGCGGGTGGCGTGTTGGTGTCGCCTGCCGAGCGCGAAGCCTTTCAACGCCTGCTCGATCTTGGGCTGGTAGATAGTTTCCGTCTGTTTGAACAAGCTGAGAAAGCCTTTAGCTGGTGGGATTACCGGGGCTTTTCCTTTAAGAAAAATGCGGGCTTGCGGATTGATCACATTTTATTATCAACCGCCCTGGCCCCGCGCTGTACCGCCTGTGTGATCGATGTTGAGCCACGCAAGCATGAGCGTCCATCCGATCACACGCCGGTCGTGGCGACTTTAAACTGAGTACCCCATGGATAAAGCAAGATTACTTTCCGGCAGCAGCCTGTTCTGCCAACTGAGCTATCAAGAACTGGCCGAGCTGGCTGAGCACGCTCAGTCCCGCCATGTTCGCACCCGGCAGATCGTGCTGGCACAAGGTGAGCGCAGCGATGAAATGTATGCCGTACTGCACGGCCGGCTGAAAGTCACGCGCAGTAACACCGAAGGCCGCGAGCTGACGCTGGCCATTTTGGAAGCGGGTGAAGTGTTTGGTGAGCTGGCCATGCTGGATGGCGGCGTACGCACCGCTACCGTCGAGGCGCTCGAAGATTGCGAATTGCTGGTGCTGCAACGCGCAGTGGTGGATCAGTATCTGAACGCCCACCCGCTGGTGATGCGCTCGCTGATTCAGACATTGTGCGAACGTTTGCGGGCAGCGGATGAGCTGGTGCAAGACACTTTATTCCTGCCTTTGCCGCAGCGTCTGGCCAAAGTGCTGCGCCATCTGGCGCACAATCACGGTGATACCACTGAAGATGGCATTCGCATTGATTTGAAACTCACCCAGCAAGAGTTAGCTAATTTTGTTGGCGCCACCCGCGAGAGTGTCAACAAACAGCTGAGCGCCTGGGAGACCCAGGGTTGGCTCTCAATGCGCGGGGGGTATATCTTGCTAAGCAAGATGGATCAATTGCCTTAAGCGCATACCATGTAGGGTATCTTGCTGACCGAGGCGCTGTGACACCCCTCACATCCAGCCAGTGGCCCTTGCCGTAGTCTAGCGTCCGCTGCCAACTTTCTGCGTTGGCCCGGGCGCTTTTTTACGCCCCTTGCTGGCTGATCAGCGGTCTCAAATTGGTCTGTATTGGGTATTAACCCTAATATGTCTTGGCTTTGTGTTGTAGTAATGCAGTAGTTTTGATTTGTAATCTACGTAAGTTGACTACGAAAAACCGTCTCTGTCTAAATCTGCGCTGTAAGCAATATTGCTGAATTATTAAAAAATAAATAAGGGGATAAGCATGGTAGGTCGATCTGTATCACGTGCTTTGCTGACAGCAGTCTTGGTACTGGGTGTTGCTCACCCGGCGGCACAAGTTTTTAACCCAAGCTCAGGTGCGCCAGTGAATATTGATGACAGCGGGGTAGCGCTGCGTGGCTATGATCCAATGTCGTATTTCAGTGGCAAGCCGCAGGCCGGAGATAGCAGCCTGAAATTCAGCTATGAAGGTGCGACGTATTACTTTGCTAATCGCGACAATCTGAATAGATTCAAAGCCGACCCAGCGTAATACGCGCCGCGCTTTGGTGGTTTCTGCGCGCAAGCGGTCGCCAAAGAAAAGAAAGTCGATAGCGATCCACTGTCGTACAAAATTGTGGATGGCTATCTCTTTCTGACCGCAAAAAACGTGTACAAAGATTGGGTAGTGAACGTGGACGGCTACGTGAAGAAAGCCTGTGTGCTCTGGCCTAGTATCAAAAGCTTACCGCCCAATGTGCAGCGTGTCCTAAATTTTGTGTAAACGGTCATTTGGTAGGAAACTGCCGTATTGCCCGGAGACACCATGACGCCCCCAAAACACCCCATTCCTGATGAATTAATCACAGACCTGCTGGCCAACTACCAAAAACCCGAAGACCTCATCGGTGAGCAGGGTCTGCTCAAGCACCTGACCAAACTGATCGTCGAAAAAGCCCTCGATGTCGAAATGGCTGAGCATCTAGGTCATGGCAAAAACCAGCCAGTCAGCAACACCAGCGGCAATACCCGCAACGGGCGCAGCCGTAAAACGCTCAAAGGTGAATTCGGTGAACTGCCGATTGAAGTGCCACGTGATCGGCATGGCACTTTCGAGCCACAGCTCGTCGCCAAGCACCAGACCCGCTGGACTGGCTTTGATGACAAAATCCTCTCGCTCTACGCACGTGGCATGACGGTGCGCGAGATTCAGGCTCATCTGGAAGAAATGTATGGCACCGAGGTGTCGCCCAGCCTGATTTCATCGGTTACCGATGTGGTCATCGACGAAGTCAAAGCCTGGCAATCTCGGCCGCTAGACGCGGTTTATCCGATTACATATCTGGACTGCATTCATGTCAAAGTCCGCGAAGGTAGTGTGCGTGTCAAAGCGGTCTATTTGGCACTGGGCGTCAATATGGCGGGTGAGAAGGAGGTGCTAGGAATGTGGGTTGCTCAGACTGAAGGCGCCAAATTCTGGCTGCTGGTCGTCACCGAGCTGCGCAATCGCGGCGTGCAGGATATCTTCATTGCCTGCGTCGATGGACTCAAAGGCTTCCCCGAAGCGATTGAAGCGGTCTTCCCCAAAACAGCGGTGCAGCTGTGCATCGTGCATATGGTGCGTCACAGCCTGAATTATGTGTCGTGGAAACGGCGCAAAGCGGTGGCGGAAGACCTGAAGCGGATTTACCAGTCGGCGACGGTCGAGGAGGCCGAACAGCGGCTGGCTGAATTTGAAGCGCGCTGGGATGAAGAATATTTGCCGATCAGCCAATCCTGGCGGCGCAATTGGGCGCGGCTGATTCCCTTCTTTGACTTCCCGCCGGAAATTCGCAAGGTGATTTACACGACCAACGCGATTGAGTCGATGAACATGAGCCTGCGCAAGCTGATGAAAAACAGAGGCTCATTCCCGAGCGACGAAGCGTTGCTGAAATTGTTCTACCTAGCACTGCGTAATATCAGCCAAAAATGGACGATGCCACTGCGGGATTGGAAAGCGGCGCTAACCCGGTTTACTATCCAGTTTGAGGAACGACTTCCTCAGTAATCAACGAGGCCGATTTACACAAAATTCTGCACACCCTCGCTTTCGATAAGTGTGAAACCTCTCACATCCTCATCATTCATCTTCCCGTAGTCTAGCGCCCGATGCCAACCAACTGAGTTGGAGTGGGCACTTAAATTCACCATCTAGACGGTAGCTCAGCACTGCGAAAGTGGTGCTAATTAGGCGCAAACCCTAATATGATTTTGCTTTTTGTTGTAGTAATACAGCAGTTTTGATTTGTAATTAAAGCGAGTTGACTACGTAATTCTGTCTCTGGCTAAATCTGCTTCCGTAAGCAATATTGCTTAATTATTAAAAGATAAATAAGGGGGTAAACATGGTAGGTCGATCCGTATTGCAAGCTTTGCTGACGACTACGTTGGTTTTTGGTGTTGCGCAAACTTCTGCCTATGCCTTTAACCCGAGTTCAGGCGCTCCGGTGAATATCGATGAAAATGGGGTTGCCCTGCGTGGCTTCGATCCAATGTCGTATTTCAATGGCAAACCACAGCCTGGTGATAGCAGCCTGAAGTTTAGCTATGAAGGCGCCACGTATTACTTCGCCAACCGCGACAATTTGAATAAATTCAAAGCCAACCCAGCGCAATATGCACCACGCTTTGGTGGTTTTTGCGCACAAGCAGTGGCCAAAGAAAAGAAAGTTGACAGTGATCCATTGTCGTACAAAATCGTAGATGGCTATCTGTTTCTTACAGCGAAAAATGCCTACAAAGATTGGGTAGTGAATGTAGACGGTTACGTGAAACAAGCCTATGTACGTTGGCCTGATATCAAGAACGTTCCGCCAAAAGGACTCTGATATTTTCGCCTGAAGGTGGCATTAGAGGCTCGCTGCGTGGTGATATACCGCAGACCGAGCCTCAGTTTCTTCAAGCAAACTTTAAGTCGCAACTCGATCGAGTTCAGTAACCTCCTCCCTACAAACCGAGCGGTCTGACTTAGAGATCCCGGGCTTCAAGGTGCGCGAGCCGGAACTCGCTGGGAGTCCGGTCGCCCAGTGCGCTATGCGGCCTAAACTCATTGTAATCCTGTCGCCAACGTTCGATCTTGTCACGG